>DAOUUS010000130.1 GCA_030668065.1 Candidatus Methanophagales archaeon | reverse complement strand
GAAAAAGAGAGAGGGCGGTAAAGTAGCTACATTTCACGTAGCAAAGGCAATTGTGGGACAGCCTCTTTCAGCGCCAACATTTATTTAGTATTCCGTTTTTTTTCTATTTTCTCCTGTAAGTTTGCTTCTGTAAGTACTGTGTATTCACCCGAACATCAGTGAGGGGGTCTGCGGTTGCTGCTGCTCATGCACCCAATCTTCAATCAGTGCTGCCTCTTCGTACAAAGGCCCTACATCAATTTCCACATTCGGAAGTAGCCTAGCCATCACTTCTATCAATTTTGCAGCCGCCGTAGCATCTGGCACTCCTTGATTTGCCCACACTTCTGCTAATAGGCAAATTACATTGAAATTTAATCTCATACCACTATTTAACAGTATTGCGGGAACACCGGTAATATATCCGGTCTTCAATGGTGTCACATCAAGTTTCTCCAGGTCGTGTCTTGCACGATCCACGCTACCCACACCAAACATCTGTTGCTCCTTAGGGGTATGTCCGTTCTGGACTACGAGTGCTTCTGCCGTGATTATTCGCTTGCAATTGTTTTCCATAGCCCAAGTCAGCATTGTATTAGCTATGGCGCGTACAAGATGCTGTTCCGGCGTGAATTCCGACAAAAACACAGCTATATTCTTCTCTTCATCTGCAAATATGCTGGCGGGATATTTGGGCTTTGATCCATATATCAAAGAGACGGCGGGGAAATTATCAGAGTCCAGAATGCCAACTTGATCGAGTTTTAAGCTATTAATAAGGTAATTTGCTACAATTGAATTTATCATGTTCGTGTTCGAGAAGCCATCTATTACTGTCGCACCTCGAAGGCTTAAATCTTTGAGTTTGTAAACGTCTATTTTTGTTGTCATTTTCCCTTTATTTTTTTACGCTATCCTTACACATACATTCGAGATGCTGCACAAAGTCTCTTTTGATGTACTAAACAAAATTTGCAGATTTTGTAAATATTTTTAGGGATGCTGTAATCAAATTTTGGGATGTGTGCAAGAAAAGTTTAATTCACGCCCGCGTTGTCGTGCCCTTCGCGCGTAAATGCTCTGACTGCCCCATACACGTAAGAGCATATATTGCTTGTGGTTGAAATCAGCAGATATGCCTATTATTTATATCAACAACCTTTTATAGAAGCATATACAGGCTTGTATAAACAGAACAGAGGGAAATAAATATGCCGGATTATTCTCAGAATGTGGGATTCTTTGATTTAGAAACTCAGTGGTTGTTTCAAGATATTAACTCGCAGCAGAAACCGCTGAGCGGCTACGGAAAAGCAAGAAATCGCGATACCATGGCCAGAGAGCTGAAATTAGCTGTTGCGGGGTTAATGGATCACGAAGGGCATGTAAAATTCTTTACAGAGGATAATATTGAGGAGCTATTCAACGCATTAGAATCCGTTGATTTGATTGTTGGACATAATCTGTTGAGGTTTGATTACATAGTCTTGAGTCCTTATTATTCCGGTGTGGACGTGATAAAGAAATTCCAAGATAAGACCTTCGACATCATGAAGGAATTAGAAACGGTAACTGGTATATGGACGGGTTTAGGAGACCTTGGCCAGCTAAATTTAGGCTTCACAAAGTCTGAAGATACGTTAAAAATACCGGCGATGTGGCGTGGCGGGGAGCATGACAGGGTAAAAGAGTATCTCCGCACAGATTTGGAACTCACAAAAGGGATCTATGATTATGGTAAAACAAAGGGAAAGCTTAGATATACACACAAAGATTATGGAAGAATAAAAGGTATACGAACCGTAAGTGTGCATTGGGATACGTAAAGGAGTTATGTTAGTAACTGAAAAAGAAGGCTACGGCAAGATAATCTACTTGCACTATGCTTTCACAGGTGGTACATCATGAAAAAAAGAGGGAAGCGGGAATGAACTACACGGGTGTCGTCAGTGTCACAGTATTCATAGCAGAGATGGACAACTTCGACCGAATAAACAAGGTATACACAGAATACTTCAAGGAACACCCCCCGGCACGCTGTGCGGTAGAGGTGTCGCGGCTACCAAAGGACGTGGGTATCGAAATCACGTTAATCGCGATTAAGACGTAGTGCGTGGCAGTTTTCCCTGATCAGAAGCTTCATAGCTTAGAACCAATTGCGGAAAGTTGATTTGCGTCCCGCATCTTAACATTTTCGCGTGTGTCAATAGAAAAAAAAGAGAAAAACAGAAAAGGGTGAAATTCAATATACTATTGGTTCAGGTCTATGAAAACAATTGTAATAAAAGGCGCGCGAGAACATAATCTGCAAAATATTGACCTCGAACTGCCTCGAGACAGGTTCATCGTGATAACCGGGCTTTCAGGCAGCGGAAAGTCAACTTTAGCGTTTGATACGCTCTATGCCGAGGGGCAGCGTAGATACGTGGAATCGCTATCAGCGTATGCAAGACAGTTCTTAGGGGTCATGAATAAGCCGGCTGTTGATAGCATCGAAGGCATCTCACCTGCGATTTCTATTGAGCAGAAGACGACAAGCAAGAATCCGCGTAGCACAGTTGGAACCGTTACAGAGATATACGATTATCTACGATTATTATTTGCACGAATCGGCATACCGCACTGCCCGGTACACCAGATACCGATTGTTGCACAGTCGCCTGAGAAGATTGCACAGCGGATAGCAGAAGAGACCGAAGGCTCATTAATCGTACTGGCGCCTATTATCAGACAGAAGAAAGGCACGTACGAAAAACTTGTAGCTGACCTGAACAAGGAAGGATACACCCGAGTACGAATAAACAAGGGAATTCAGAGAACCGATGATAAAATAACGCTTGAACGCTACAAGAAACACGATATCGAGATAGTCATTGACCGGCTGCGTAGCGAAGATCGGTCACGATTGGTAGAAGCAGTAGAGAATGCCTTGCAGAGGTCGGAAGGGCTGGTGATTGTACTTGACAAAGACGAAGCTGAGCATGTATATTCAGCCAATCTGGCATGCCCGATCTGCGGCATTGCGTTTGAAGAGTTGCAGCCACGAATGTTCTCTTTCAACAGCCCGTTTGGTGCATGCCCGGTATGTCACGGACTTGGCATAAAAATGGAGTTCGACCCGGACCTGATAATCCCGGACAAGGATAAGTGCATCGCAGATGGTGCACTTGCGATCTACAGAAACGCAATAGACGGCTGGCGAGGCCAGTATGTTGCTGCGGTGGCAAAACATTTCGGATTCAACATTTTTACGCCGATTAAAGACCTGACCGAAGAACAGTACAATGCGTTGATGTACGGCACAGATGAGCAGGTCAGGTTCAGCATGACCATGAGGAACGGAGACGCGAAATGGTCTCATCTTGGTGAGTGGGAAGGGCTCATGCCACAGTCCGAACGATTGTATCAACAGACCGAATCCGAGTACCGGCGGTACGAGCTGGAGCGGTTCATGAGAATCTCACCATGCCCGAGTTGCAACGGGAAAAGACTAAAAGATAAAATCCTGGCTGTTACTGTCGGAGAGAATACGATAATTGATATTACAGATATGTCAATTGATAAGTGCATAGAATTCTTCGACAGCATAGACCTTACAGAGAAACAGCTAGAAATAGCAGGTTTGATTCTGAAAGAGATACGAGATAGGCTCGATTTCCTTGCTAAAGTCGGACTCAGTTATCTTACGCTTTCGAGGAGTTCGAGTTCGCTTTCGGGTGGTGAAGCGCAGCGGATACGGCTTGCGACTCAGATAGGCTCCAACCTGATGGGCGTACTGTATATTCTGGATGAGCCGTCTATCGGGTTGCATCAGAGAGACAACCAGAAGTTGATTGATACGCTGCACAGGCTGCGTGACATCGGCAATACGCTGATCGTGGTGGAGCATGACGAAGAGACGATACGGCGAGCGGATTATGTTGTGGATATGGGTCCCGGCGCAGGGTTACAGGGTGGCCGGATAGTTGCGAAGGGCACACCCGAAGAGATAGAAGCGAATCCGGAATCCTTAACCGGGCAATACCTGTCACGGCAATTGACGATTGAGACACCAGCAGTAAGAAGAGAATCCAGTAAGTGTATCCAGCTAAAAGGGTGCAGGGAGAATAATCTCAAGAATATAGATGTGGCTATACCCACAGGAGTGCTTACACTGGTAACAGGTGTATCCGGGAGCGGCAAGTCCACCCTGATATACGAAATTTTATATCGTGGGCTGATGCAGAAATTGCATAATTCGCGTGAGAGAGCAGGTTCGCACGACGAAATTTTAACAGGCCAGGAAATTGACAAGGTGATTGTGATCAACCAGAGTCCGATAGGCAAAACACCGCGAAGCAATCCCGCAACCTACACAAAAGTATTTGACGAGATACGGAAAGTCTTTTCCGAGACGAAAGAGTCGAAGCTGCGAGGATTCAAGCCAGGTAGATTCTCGTTTAATGTACGAGGCGGGCGGTGCGAAGCTTGTAACGGTGATGGCGTCATCAAGATCGAGATGAACTTCCTGCCGGATGTGTATGTGGAATGCGAGGAGTGCCGAGGTAAACGCTACAACAACGAAACGCTGGAGATTAAGTATAAAGGCAAATCAATTGCGGAAGTGCTGGATATGAGCGTGGAAGAAGCGTTGCAGCTATTTGAGAATATTCCGTCTATTAAACAGAAGCTTGAGACTTTGAGACGAGTCGGGCTGGGCTATATCAAGCTCGGGCAGCGGTCTACCACACTTTCCGGTGGTGAAGCACAACGGATTAAGCTAACTAAGGAACTCGCGAAGAAAGCCACGGGCAAGACGTTGTATCTGCTGGACGAGCCGACAACAGGACTGCATTTCCATGACGTTAAGAAGCTGATAAAGGTGCTCAACGATCTGGTGGATAAGGGCAACACGGTGGTCGTGATCGAGCATAATCTGGACGTTATCAAATCAGCCGATTATATTATTGACCTGGGGCCGGAAGGCGGGGACGATGGCGGTCAGGTAGTTGCATGCGGAACGCCCGAGGAAGTTGCAGCAAACGAGAAGAGTTACACAGGCGAATTTTTGAGTGGGATGCTGGGATGATTTGTATTAAATTCAGCGGGGACATTCTTTTAGCGTGTCGTCTCAAAACGATCCAGAT
>DAOUUS010000019.1 GCA_030668065.1 Candidatus Methanophagales archaeon | reverse complement strand
TGCGTTCATCTGCGTCCTGTTAATATTTTTTCTTGTAGAATATAGATAAATAATTACACAGCAAGAAATTGCAATACAGACAGCCAAAATCACTCGGCTACCTTAAATTGCGTACTCCCAAACTCCTTATTCTTCAACGTTAGCACGTACAATTTCCAATATAGCATCACTATAAGCTTCCAGCTTCTTCTTACCTATCCCTTTAACCCGTTCTAAATCTCTCTTCGCCTTCGGTAATTCATTTGCTACGCTTATCAACGTGCTATCATGAAAAACGCAATAAGGCGGTATATTTCGCGCGGCAGCAATTTCTTTACGCCATTTCTTCAGCTCTTCAAATACCATTAAAGTCTTTGCATCGTCTTTTACGCTCTCGGTCCTTATGGGCAGTTCTAAACCGATAGTTCCCTGCTCCGCTATTGCCTGTTCTGCCTTATCCGTGAGATATAATAGCGGCCTTGGGAAACGTGAACCGCCTTGCCGTTTCTCCAGATACCCCTTATCCACCAACTGGTCAACAAAAGCAATCACTTCTTCTGCCGTATAACCTTTTAAGATGCCGTAGTAACTCGATTCTTGAAGATTCTGATTCAATATCTGCTTGGATTTCGAGCCTACTAATACTTTTGCCAAAAACGTTCTACCAAGCTGAAAGTCCAGATCGTTTAACAACCCGAAAATAGCGAAAGCAATTTCGGTGGATTTATCCCCTGCTTCCTCGGAACCCTTCTCTTCTTTAGCTATCGTATCGGCACGCGCAAAGCCCTGCTGCGAGGCACTCGTATTGATAGCTTCCGCGCCATTTTCCGTTATAAACAACTCGGTATCAATCGTTTTCTGTAACAAGCCTTCCACGACCATGCTATTTATTAATCCGCCAAGTTCAGCCTTACTCAGCTTTCCCTTCAACATCCCATAGCACTCAACTTTATCCAAGCCTTCTCTTCTGAGGGATAGATACTCGTAACCGAGCAAAACCGAAATCAACCACGAATACCGTATTCCATTCAACAACACAACCGATTTTAGAACTCTCGTTTTCGCATCTTCTTCATGTGCTATCCGCAGAGTCTTTAGCACTTCAATTGCTTCTTCATCCACTAATTCCGGTTCTATTGTTTTTATGCCTTCTTCTAGTTTTAAAAACGGGTTGCAAACGTCACAAGCGTTACACATCCGATTGTACTCCTCGCCGAAGTAATTCAGGATGAACTTCCTCCTGCATTCTTCGCTATTTACATACTCAACTACTCGGTCTATCTTCTTTAGACCATTATACTCCAATTCCAGGAAGATGTCCTGAATGTCCTCTACATCAATTCCTGTTATACCGTGTTTTATTTCTATCGGTATGCAAATATCCCTTTCTTCTAGTTCTATCTTACCCGCCGCACTCAAATCGCGAAATAGCCAATTTAGCTTCTGGATAGACAACCCAACTGCAGCACTTAAAGCTTCCAAATCTAGCCAGGTATCTGCTATGAAATATCCGCTGCTGAGTATCCTTTCAAAGTCTGTTCTGCCATCTAAGTCCACATCATTCAAATGTATCTTAGCACGCCGGAAAATCTTGAACTGCGTTTTTATCACGTCTTTCTCCTCAAGATGGTACAGCATTAACCTGACCGGTACCTCCTTAATCCCCAAATCGTTCGACAACCGCTTCACATTTACGTAAATCGTACTGCCCCTGCTGTTCATCAAGAACTCAAGTACCGCCTCTGTTTGTTTACGTGATGGCGTGTTATACCTGATCAATTCCCTCAGTTTTAGCTCGTCTCGTTCGGAATAAAGCAATATGCAGTTGGCGATATTACCGTCCCGTCCTGCACGACCCACTTCTTGATAATAGTCCTCTATAGATTTCGGCAAGTTGAAATGGATTATCGCTCTTATGTCTTCCTTATCTATGCCCATCCCGAAAGCGCCGGTGGCAACTACAATTCTTGTTTTCCCAAGCATAAAATCATTCTGAACATTTTTCCGCGTTTCTTTTTCCATTTGACCGTGATAAAACGCTGCGTCCAATCCCTTAGCCCTCAAAAATTTAGCTAACTCCTCCGCGGTCTTCGTAAAATTTACATATACGATGACAGACCCTTTTAGCTTATCTAAGATGCCCCGGGTGAATTCCTCTTTTCTTATGTTGCTTTTCAACGTTAAAACAGAAAACAATAGGTTCTTTCTATCAAAGCTGTCGTTAAAGACGTCACATTTTACGCCCAGTTGAACGGGTATATCAGTTTCAACTGTTGTTGTGGCGGTGGCTGTTAAACCTAAGACAGGAGGATTATTTAGTGCCTTAATCACCTTTTTTAGGTGCAGATAGTCGGGTCTGAAGTTATGACCCCAGATAGAAATGCAATGCACCTCGTCTATCGCGATTAAACAGATATTACAAGACTTCAATAAAACCATTAATTTATTATCCACGAACGTTTCGGGTGCGACATACAGCATCTTCAATCGCGATTCTTTTAAAAGTTCGTATATGCGCTCTTTTTTGCTCTGGTCGAGCATAGAATTGATATACGCCACGTCCGGCACTCCTTTCTTCTCCAGGTTGTCCACCTGATCTTTCATAAGCGCGATTAACGGGCTTACAACCACTGTCAGACCGTCAAAGATCAATGCCGGTATTTGAAAGCAGATGGATTTCCCGGCGCCCGTGGGTAGAATGGCAAGCGTGTTCCTTCTAGCTAAGACATTATCAATTATTTCTTCTTGGCATGAGCGAAAAGAGCTGTGATTGAACACGGTGTTTAAAATAGTCAGGGGGTCTTTTGTGTTTGTCAAGTCACAGTCCATTTTCGGTTACACACGGGTTGCGGATATGGTTTTTCGGGGGCTATTCGCCGTATGGATTATTCACTTCTCTTTACTTTTTTTATCCTCTTTATCCTTCTTACCTTCTTTACCCTTTTTATCCTTCTTATCTTCTTTATCCTCTTCTTTCGTAGCTTTCCACGCCAGGAAGTTACAATACGGACATCCGAGTTCCCAAGGTCTGCCCTTGCCCTTGCCCTTCTTTATTATCTTCAGCTTAAGCATAGTCGGATGCACGTCACACTTATCCCCGGTCACGACCAGTCTCCCGGAACTGGCAGGCGGTAGCGGCAGCGAGAAACTGCAGGTTGGATAATTAGTACAGCCCACAAATCGCTTCCTCCGTTTCGATGTAGCCCAGAAGAGATTAGCACCACATTCCGGGCACGTACCCACGATTTTAGCATCCTTTAACGCATCTTTAAGCGAGTCTGCTATCTCGTCCTTGTTATCCATCATCTCCTTGAACACCGCTCTCAACATCTCTTTTGAATCACCCACCACTTCGTCCTTCTTTCGTTTGCCTTCACTTATCTCGTCCATCTCCTGTTCGAGCGTGCCCGTCATCTCCGGCTTCGTTATCAGTGCAGCGTATTTCTCTAAGGAATCAATGAGTGCAAACCCCTTCTCCGTGGGTATGCCAGGGTTACCTTGCACGTATAGCCGGTCATACAGCTTCCCGATTATCTCATGCCTTGTACTCTTCGTGCCCAGCCCCAGCTCATCCATCTTCTTTATTAACCCTGCCTGTGAGATCCTGTTCGGCGGCTTCGTTGCCTTCTCCACCATCCCTAATTCATCAATAGTTACCGTCTCGCCTTCTTCCAACGGTGGTATGTTCAACTCTTCCTTCTTCTGATAGGGGTACACCGCGAGAAAACCCGGCTCTTTCAAGACCTTGCCTTTCGCATCCAGCGGCTCGCCACCCATATCTATTTCTACATTTGTATCTTCCCATTTCGCAGCGTCCGAAAGCGTAGCTAAAAAACGCCTTACCACTAGTTCGTATATCTTCCACTGATCCTTCTCAAGCTTTGCTTTGGCTACTTCGGATACCGGATGTATAGGCGGGTGGTCTTTGGTCTCCTTTTTACCGGCTGTTGGCTTCAATGGCTTCTTCTTCAATAGCATACGAGCGTATTCACCGAATTCCTTGCTTGCATGGAATATCTCCACTAACGCATCCAAATCCAGCGTCTTCGGATATGTGGTGTTATCCGTACGGTGATATGAAATATATCCGTCCAGGTACAGGCTCTCGGCAATATACATCACACGCCGTGGCGTATATCCGATAGAAGATGCAACTCGTATAAATCCGGTAGTATCAAAAGGTGTAGGCGGCTTATCCACCCGTGACTTTGTCTTTACGGCACGCACAGTACCTGCTTCTGCTGCTTCTATTCGCGCTTTCGCGGTTTCTGCCTCTTCCAGCTCCCAGAATTTCTGCGTTTTATGTGTTACCTCGAAGATTTCACCCTTTTCTGTCTTTAACTTCACGTGCAGTTCCCAGTACTTACGCGGAACAAATACCTTTATCTCTTTCTCCTTGTCCACTATCAATGCGAGCGCAGGCGATTGTACTCGTCCAACAGAAAAGAAATCGTCACCTAAGCGATTCGCAGTTATAGAGATGAACCTCGTGAGTGCCGCACCCCACATCAGGTCTATCCTCTCGCGTGCCTCCGCCGAGGCTGCCAGGTTATAATCAACTTCACTTCTTGCCGCGAAACTATCTTTTATGTCCTTCTCGGTTATCGCACTGTATCGCATCCGATCAATGGGCAATGACGAGTTTACTTTCTTTACGATGTCTATAGCTTCAACTCCTATCAACTCACCCTCACGGTCGTAATCAGTAGCTATGGTGACGAAATCGGCGTCTTTTGCACTCTTTCGTAACGCGCTAACCAAATCCTTCTTCAGTGCGACCGTAACTATCTCGGCATCTATCAGCGTCTGGGGATCGGTCTTGCTCCAATCATTGTAGGCCGGAGGGAAATCCATACGAAATATGTGCCCGCTCAGCCCTATAACTACCTTCCCATCAAACTCGTACGCATCTATCTTCCCCACCTTCTTTTTCTTTGCTTTTCCGTCCGATAGAATAGTGGCGATTCTTTTCGCGGACGTCCCCTTCTCTGTGATTATGTAGTGCATTTTTCACGATTTCGCTTTATAGCATGATTGGATGAACTATTTAAATATAAATACATAGAATGTGTGGCACCTTGTTTGTAGTGTGCTATGAACACCGACAGCTTTTCTTATTACAAAAACAAAAGAGTTATGATAAAAATTGAAAATATGGACTATCGGGACGAGTAAAAGGGGCATCGAAGCGTTCGTGAACTTGCTCGAAGCATACCAGATAGAAGTAATAGCAGATGTGAGGCGGTACCCTAAGTCAAGATACAAGCACTTCAATCAGGAAAACCTGAAACCGTTTTTGAATCGCAACGGTATAGAATATCATCACGTTACCGAGCTCGGCGGTTACCGAAAGGGTGGCTACAAGAAGTATATGGCAACGAAAGAATTTGAGACGGGTTTTGTTTACCTTGAAACACTCATATCTTCTAAAAGGGTAGCAATCATGTGTGCAGAACTTCTCGCTGTACATTGTCATCGCAGATTCATCTCGGATGCGCTTAAACTACGTGGTTACACTGTAATACACATAATAGACAATGAGAACTGTTATGAGCACAAAGATAGAATAGGTAAGCACAAGACTCTGGATGAGTTTTTATAAACGCGAAATGCAAATAAAAAAAACACGTGATATTACAGGATTAGCACGGAGAAAGAAGGAAAGAGTAAAAAAGGGGGAGAGGGACGTTTAATAATTTCATGAACAAAAACATAGCGAGCTATAAGAAATGCACCAAGGAAATTTAGAAGAAGAAGCGAAAAAAATTGTTGAAGCGTTTTACGACTATCTAAAGCACGAGAAAGGATTAAGCGAAGAAACAGCTTTAGAGCACAAACATCAAATTGGTTTCTTTGCAAACAACTACTTCCTTGGATACGAGGAAAAGAGCCTTCTGGAAGTTTCAGGCTCTGACATCGAAGACTATCTCGGTAATTGGTATATCCGAAAAGTCTGGAACAGTAGCAAGAGTGATGTTCGTTCTATTCTCGTCACGTTCAAGAAATTCTGCAAGTTCCTGCATGAACGTGGCTGCGTGGAAGAAGAACAATTGGAGGATCTCCTCGCGGCATGTAAAAACCCTCAAAGATACATCCGCAGATTTGAATCTTACTATGAACTCGAGTCGGACAGTGAGACATGGGAAGAAGACTTCAGAATTTGGTTTATGCAGGAATATGACGAAGACGAGCTGGAAGTGAACTACGAGCAGCCTTTTGAGGTGGACCAAAAACTGAGTAGTGCATTTTCAGAAGAAGAGTTAAGCGCAAGCCGTACAACCGTGTTAAGCGATTTTCAGACTTTTTTGAGTTACATCTCAGAACATAACGGCATGAAACTGACTGCTGCAAATAGTTTTATCGGTAGGAAACAGGTATTTGCGTTGAACGAATTGATGAGCTATCCGGAAGAGCTGAAAAGCACGGTAAATCAGCCGGATTCGTGGACTATACACCTGTTTTATAACCTAAGTAAAACGCTAAATCTGTTCGTGGTGAATGAAAAGAACCGGTTAGAAGTGACACCCCGGATTGATCTTTTCAAGCTGCTCTCACCAAAAGAGCAATTTGTTGTGCTATTCAATGCGTTGTGGAACGAAACGAGTTGGGCAAGATTTTTACCGCCTGATAGCGGGGGAATACCAGAGTATGCGCAAGAAGAACGGGGCAATATAGCTTCTGCACTATCGGACTGCGAAGTGGCCGAGAAGTATATATTTAGGGAATGGCTAAACGAATTTTGCAGAGAACAAGGAAACGCAGAAGATGAACTTAGTGTGTTTCTCATGGCGGCAAGTTTTGTTTATACGGCTTTTGATGTGAGGATAGTCCCTGCGCTCAAGTTATTCGGGCTTCTTGATTTTGGATTTGAGAAAGACCGGAAGGATCATCTCGTGAAACGAGGTTGGGGGATAGAATGGTTCGCGATCACGAAACTGGGGAAAGAAATATTCAGAGCTATAAGGAAGGGAAATGAGCGAATATGAAGAGGAAGTATTAAAGTATTGCAGTACGCGAATCCTGCCAGAGGGATACAAAATAGATGCGGATTTGAGAAGAAAACTAATAGCGCTTGTGGAGGATGCTGCGGTTAATCACAACGAATACAGCCCTAGTTCAGACTGGAAGTTAAAAGCTATGCGAGAGAAAAGAGTACAGTTCCGGATTGCGAGTGGAAAGGTAGACGAATGGATTGGTCAAGCGTGTATCAATGCGGAATATCTGACAGAGGAGGAAAAAGTCTTTTTGTTGAAGTCGTCTCTGAGAAGAAAGGTTGTAGCGGATAGACGTATGTATGAGAAAATCGGGTTCGTCTTTTCGCCACAAGTACCTTATCAGTTGTACATGGGCTATCTGCTCGAACACGGTCCACTGACAGAAGAATACCTGCTCTATTTGGTGACGGAAGACAGACGAAGTCCCATTGAATCTTTCATCCATAATTTCCAGATACTGGTGAACGACAGGAATCTTAACGACCTTGTGAAGATACTATATTACTTAAGTCTGCCGAGGATTGCAGCTATGCGTGGTGGTTCGCAACTATTGGAAAAAGCAACTTCTATAATTCTGGATTCCGAAGCAATAGCAAAAGAGAGTCGTGTGAATGTCTTTGAATTTTTGCGTGATCCAGACGCATTCCATACTATAGGGAACGCAATTAGAGAGATGGCAGAAGCAGCTGACCCGAATGAGGTTTCTATCCCTCCGTTCCTTGATGATTTGTTTGAATCCATAGCAGAAATGCCAGAAGAAGTCGTGTCGGGATTTATTGCTAATTTCGGGAACGTGCTCGATTACGATTTTGACTGTGTCCGAGGAACGGTATGCAAGTGGTATATTTCGCAATTACCAACGCATGAGGAGCAGGCAGAGGTGGTTGTGCGACTGCTTGAAAATGTGGTGGCTGTCAAATCTGGCGGTGATAGAAATATAAAAATGAGTGCGTATGAGGTTTTATATTCGATGTCGGCGGATTTAGATGATGCTTTTGTACGAAAAATGCTTGAACAGGGTGCGCATTCTAACAATTGTGATATTCGTGCACGCTGCTATAAGTATCTATTACTGCTATTTGACGATTCCACGTATGTAGAAAGTTGTTTAAACGATACGTCGAAGAAAGTGCAGGAAACAGTAGTAAGGACGGTGCTTTCTGGTACTAAAATGGATACCAGCACGAGGTTGCGATTGTACGGGATAATTAAGGAGAAGAGATTGGAATTAAACAAGCGGCAGGAAAGCAGACTGAAGAGTTTGATAGAACGGGGAGGATGAAAAAAGGGGATTTATTAATGGCATCAAAAAGACTTACGGCTCTTGTTTGGAAAGGTATTATCGTTGAGGTAAAACCAATGCAAAAACATAACCCGGGAGAATTAAGATGCAACTAAAGGTTTTCATAAGTTCAATAATGAAAGAATTAAAAGAGGAAAGAGCAACAGTAGAAGAAGCTGTTTCAGAACTTTGGAGACATGAAAATTTACCTTTTACAATTTGGGGATGGGAAAGTGCAAAGGAGATTCCAAGCGGAAAACATCCTGATGAAGTGCAATCCAAAGGAGTCAAAGATAGCGACATATATGTTTTAATCTTGGGTTCTGGATATGGAGACTTTGAATACGGAGAATCACCAACGCAGAAGGAGTACGAGATAGCTTGTTCGGAACACGAACAGGATTGTATTCTAATTTATATCAAAGAAGTTGGAAGAAGAAGAGAAGAAAAGCTTGAGAAATGGATAGAAGAGATAAAAAATAGGCATACCTTCAAGGCGTTTGAAAATCGAGATCAGCTTAAAGATTCGATTAAAACTCGTTTGAGGGATTTATGGAACAAAGGAAGATGGAAAGCAGATATACCAACGATCCAATCAGTTTTGAGAAAAGGAGAAACATTTGAAGGAGATTTTTTCAAGAAAGAGCCAGAATGGATAGACTTTGAAGAAGGTTTTGTTGTGGAACGAAGAGAAGTGGATGAACTCATAAATAAGTTGGAAAGCGATAATATTCAACTGGTTTTGGGTGAGCCCGCATCTGGGAAATCCGTTATTCTGAAAAATATCGGGTTCAAACTTGCGAAAGAAAATAAAGATGTTTATATCGTGGAACTCAAAAAACATTCAGGAGATAAAGTCAAACGTTATTTCGATGATATTCCTGAGATAAAAGATGATAAAGCGGTTTTTATCGTTGATGATGCACATCTTCTTATGACGGAATGCGAGAGATTGGTGAGAGAATTGAAAAACAGGGAATTGAAGGCAAAACTTATAATTGGGTCACGACCAACAAGAGAAATAAGAGGAGAACATCCAAAAGAAGTTTCGGAATTTGAGTATTTGAGTAAAACATATATACATGCGGAAGATATAACAGAAGAGATAATAAAGGGCTTTCTGAAAAAAGAACACCACTTTAGCGATGAAAGAATAAAAACGGTATCAAAAAACCTCGAAAGATACAAAAAAGATCTGTGGCACTTATCTTGGGCATTAAAGGCGTATTATCCAGAGATGGATTCGGTAGAAGAGGAAGAGATCTATGAGAAGATAAGGGATTCGATTAGAGAAATAAAGCTGGGAAAAGATGAATCAGGAAAGAACAAATATCTAAATGGAGAAGATGTTTTTTTCCCTTTGTCTGTTTTTTACAGGTTTGAAATTTCAGTTGAACGAGATTTTCTGGAAGAGCAACTTGAATTAGAGAAGGACAAAATCAACGAACTGATAGAACTTTCAGAAATCGTCCAGACTGAAGAGGCTGGAAGAAATAGAATGCTTTCGCTTATCCACTCTTCTATTGCTGATTTGTATTTTAGGGCGTATCAGGCATATCCCTCTCTCGGAGAAAAAAGCAAAAAGAAAATCCTAAACCAGAAAGATAAGGATTTACAATATTGCCTGTTTTACAAATACATGACAAGCACAGACCCAAGGAATGCTATTTTGGTTTTGATTCAGCTCGGAGGGGATCGCTTCAAGGAGAAAGGAGGAAGAACACTACTGGAACAATTGATTGAAGGTGATAAGACACAACAATCAATTAAAAAGGGCATAATAAAAGAAGAGAATATAGGAAAGATAGGATGGTGCATGAGGTATATTGCAGGGGCAAATAAAAAAGTAGCGAGAAAAATTGTCGGTTGCGCTGATATTGACACTCTTTCATTGAGAATAGTGGGAGAAGAGGATGCATCAGGAAATATAGCATCTTGTGTGGTGGGTATTGCTGAGGCAAGTAAAGAATCAGGATTGAAATTGGTTGATAGCGTTTTAACGAGAATAGAAAAAGAAGAGGATATAAGACAGATTGGATGGTGTTTGGGAAATATTGCTGAGGCAAATAAAGGAGTAGCGCAAGAAATTGCCAATCGCATCAATGTTGATGTTCTTTTATCGAAAATAGAAAAAGAGGCGGATATAGGATGGATTGGATTGTGTGTGGGAGGTATTGCAGCAGCAAGTGAAGAAGTAGCCAGAGAAATTGTCAATCGTCTCAATCCGAGACTAAGAAAAGAACTTCAAAAAGGAGGGTGGGTATGATGATGCTTTTCTTAGGTGCGGGAGCTTCTAAGCCTTTGGGGATTCCAACGATGGAGGAGATGAGCGAGAAGTTTGAGGATGGTGTTAAATATGGAGAACTCGATAATAACGGCGATGAAAAATTATACACAAATATTCGAGAAACGTTGAATTCTAATAATTTCGAGGGGATTCTCACGATTTTGGAGAACCTGACAGATTCGCGGAACCCGATAGCACGATATATAGTTCCATTATTGTTAACTAATGATGAAAACTCAATAAATGAAGGGGAGAATAGGGAAGTAACAGATATTGTTGAGTTAGCCGTATCGTCTGTCTTATCAAAAAGATTGAAATCAAAAATAATTGAATTCGTTAAAAAAAATTGCGCTTTAAAGGAAGAGGAAGAAATATTACAGGATATTATTAGAGTATATGATCGTCTCTTTGAAATTCTAAAGTACAACCCCTCTTCAATTTTCAATATTTTTACAACAAATTACGATCTTATTATCGAGAAATACTATGATCTACTCACTTATGAGTATAATCTCTTCAGCAAAAAATACAATTACGTAGAAAAATTGCGCCGTATATCTTATACTGATGGTTTTTTCTCTATTGCTTTTACAGCTTCAGGAGAGATCATAAATATTGCAGATGGATATTATGCTTGGAATCCAAAAGGATATGACGAGATTATTAAATATGCCAATAATAAAGATATACGAACAATTAAACTTTTCAAATTACACGGTTCGATTGACCAATATATTGAAGGAGATAAAATAGTAAAAAGGGATATTTTATATTCAACACCAACCACAAGCGGTGAAGAACGACTTGAGTCAATGATCTACCCAATGAGAGAGAAAGAAGTTTACAAAGACCCTTTCTTTGAGTTGTTCACTCGTTTAAAGACAAGTTTACTTTCGGAAAAGATTTGCATTGTCATAGGCTACTCCTTTGGAGATGAGCACATTAGAAACATATTCTTTGATGCCGTAAAAAGGAATCCAGAAATAAAGATTCTTTTAGGGGATAAAAAGCCAAACGAACTGATGAAAAAATTGAAGCCGATTAAAGGCAATCTCATACCAATAGAGGGTGAATTTGGTAAAGAAACCTTCTTTGAAAGGTTGGAAGAAGAACTTGAAAAATGCAAAAGCAACAACTGAGAGTGCGGATAAGAGAAGAAAGTGCGAAAGAAGTAATCGGTTTGGGTGCCTTGAATTACGATGTTCTGTATGCAGTAGAGCGAATAGCAGCGGAAGGCGAAGAAGTCGGGATATTAGATGTGAATAAGGCGCCGGGTGGTTCCGCAGCGAATACTACCGTGGCATTAGCACGTTTAGGTGTAGATACGGGTTTCGTGGGTATGATAGGGCAAGATAAAGAAGGCGAACTAATTCTGGACGAGTTCAGGAAAGAGGGCGTGGAAACGAGTATAACAAAAGAAGAGGGCCATACCGGTGCAGCAATAGGATTCGTGGACGCTAAAGGCGAAAGAACTCTTTATATCTATCCGGGTGTGAACGATAGGCTTGGCATGGCTGATATAGATCTTGATTTCGTGAACAATACGGAGTTTCTCCATACGAGTTCGTTTGTAAACCGTGAACAACTGGCAATGCAATGCGAATTAGCGAAGCAACTAAAATCGAAGCTCAGTTTCAGTCCTGGGATGCTCAGTTTCAAGTATGCGCTCGCTGATTTAACGCCTGTGATAGAGCGAAGTGAACTGGTTTTTATCAGCGTTGACGAGTTAAAATCGCTGGTAAAAGGCGCGGACTATGAAAAAGGTGCGGGGGTCCTCATAGACCTAGGTGCTAAGGTTGTTTGCGTGACGCTG
>DAOUUS010000222.1 GCA_030668065.1 Candidatus Methanophagales archaeon | reverse complement strand
GTGCTCTTCCGTGTCGGTGACTTCTACGAAACGTTCGGAGAAGACGCGAAGCTAGCATCACGAGAATTGAACATCGCATTAACCGCAACCGGCAGGGGCAAAGGCGCAACGCGAAAAATACCGATGGCGGGCGTGCCATACCATGCGGTTACCCCGTACATAAAACAGTTGATACAGAAAGGCTACAAAGTAGCTATCTGCGAGCAGGTAGAAGATAAAGAAACAAAAAAAATAGAGAAACGCGAAGTTGTGCGGCTAATTACGCCCGGCACGGTAATTGAGGATTCATTCTTAGAAGAGCGATTCAGCAATTATCTGATGGCCGTGAACATTTTAGACAGCAAAGTGGGTGTTGCAATGGTAGACGTCTCAACAGGCGAGTTTTCTTTGACGGAATTAGAAGATGACGAGACGCATTCTCCATTACAGAACGAGATAGAGCGTGTGAAACCCGCGGAAATCGTTATTCCTGATTCACTCGAGTTTAGCATTGAACATGGTATGTGCACCATTTCGCGTTATGACGATTACTATTTCGACTACAAGAATGCGTATACCCGGCTTGTAAACCATTTTGGGGTGATTTCGCTGGATGGTTTCGGATGTGTGGGGCTAAAAGCAGGCATATCATCCGCCGGCGCCGTGATCTCATATTTACAGGACACACAAAAGCGTGTGCTGTCGCACCTGAAGCCGCTTAAGTCATTCTTCGTATCGGATTATATGGTATTAGACAGTGTGTCAGTGCGAAACCTGGAAATATTTAGTAACATACGTGATGGCACGCAACGAGGAACGCTTCTCAGTGTGCTTGACAAAACACTCACGGGCATGGGTTCACGATTGTTGAAGAAGAGTTTGAGGTATCCTTTACTCGATATAGGTGAGATAAAAAGTAGGGAAGAAGTGGTAAAGGAATTCCATGCTGAGATACTGCTAAGAGAGTCTTTGAAAGAGGTGCTCCGGGAAATATACGATATGGAGCGAATAATAAGCCGAATATCGTATGGCAGTGCAAAAGGAAAGGATCTGGTATTACTTAAGCGGTCGTTACTCCAGCTAAAGTCACTTAAAGGATTGCTAAAGAACTGTCGTGCCGAGAAGATAAGCGACATGTTGAAAACATTGAAGGCAATGAATTTCGCGACTATTGTCCGTATCATAGAGCGAGGCATAGTAGAAGAGCCACCGGCGACTGTGAAAGAGGGCAGGCTGATAAAAGAGGGGCATAATGCCGAGCTGGACGAGTTGAGGCAGATAAAGCGAGACGGTAAGAAATGGTTAGCCGAATTCGAGGAGCGCGAGAAAGTACAGACCGGTATAAAATCGCTTAAGGTAGGTTACAACAAGGTATTTGGGTATTACCTTGAAGTACGGAAGTCCTGGATAGCGAAAGTGCCGGATTCGTATATACGAAAACAGACACTAACAGAGGCCGAGCGGTATATCACGGACGATTTAAAGGAGTATGAAGCAAAGGCGTTGAGTGCCGAGGAACGGATAAAGGAGTTGGAATACGAGTTATTCGAGCAGATAAGGAAAGAAGTTGCGAAACGAGCGAAGGAGATCCAGGAAGCTGCGAATTTGGTTGCTGAGCTGGACATGCTGTTAGCGTTCGCAGACGTTGCCGCGGATAACGGATACTGCTGTCCAGAGGTAGATGACAGTGATGAGATACACATACACGGTGGTAGGCATCCAGTGGTGGAGAAAGAGGTGAAAGAAGGATTTGTGCCAAAT
Source organism: Candidatus Methanophagales archaeon (assembly GCA_030668065.1). GTDB lineage: Archaea > Halobacteriota > Syntropharchaeia > Alkanophagales > Methanospirareceae > QENJ01. The sequence continues at coordinate 1,495 of DAOUUS010000222.1, read as the reverse complement.
GACGTCCAGTTCGATGATAATAACCGGTTGATGATTATAACAGGCCCGAATATGAGTGGTAAGTCTACATTCATGCGACAGGCAGCGTTAATTGTGCTTATGGCGCATATAGGCGCTTTTGTTCCCGCGACTGATGCAAAGATAGGCGTGGTGGACCGTATTTTTACGCGGGTGGGCGCTTATGATGACCTGTCCATGGGACAGAGTTCGTTCATGGTGGAGATGAGTGAAACCGCGAATATTCTTAATAATGCGTCAGAACGAAGCCTGGTTATTCTTGACGAGATAGGACGGGGGACGAGTACGCTTGATGGCGTCAGTATCGCATGGGCTGTGGCTGAATACATTAATACTGTATTAAATGCGAAGACTATGTTTGCAACGCACTTCTATGAGCTTACGGCACTCGCCGATCATCTCGACAGTACAAACTGCTACAACGTCTCAATAAAAGAGGCGGGTGATGAGATTTTTTTCATACGGAAAGTAGTAGAAGGACGCGGCTCAAAAAGCTATGGGATACAAGTTGCGAAACTAGCGGGATTGCCGGAGATGGTGGTAGAGAATGCAAAACGTAATTTGAGACGGATGGAAAGTGAGGTAGAAAAGGAAAGTGTAATATTAGAAGCGAGCGCGGGAGCAGAGAGAGCAGAAGTGACGAAGGAATTTGTGGTGCAATCGCATCCCGTGGTTGAGGAGTTGAAAATACTGAATCTGGAGAAGACTTCGCCAATCGAAGCGTTGAATAAATTGTATGAGCTGAAGGAGAAGTTACGTCTGGATTGAGAAGCGAGAGAAACAGCAAACATGGATGGATAAATCGGGTGTTGTTAGGATATAAAAGTAGCAAAACGACAGAAATATCTACTCGTGTAAATAAAAGGGCTTTGAATGTGATAAAAAGTCCGGTGGGATATGTGGGGAATGGAGACATGATCGAGTACATCCAAAATGGGTATATACGCATTGCTGATCTACCAAAGTTAGGCGAAACGCATAAAGAGGGAACATAAAAATGACAAGACTGAGTATTTCCCTCGTGGATGAGTATCTGGAGATTATTAGAACGTACTATCCAGAATGCATGCATTTAAATAGAACGGAGGAGAATATAGATGGTGTGGATGACTAGGTGTCATTTGATACTATTGTATATTACACCAAAAACCGATGTAGTTTCCAGATGAGTGTAACAACCAAACAACCACCAGTTAATCACAAGCTTTAACAAAACGCCACCCAAGTGTGTTACCAAATAGAGTTCATGCACAACTCACAATTACCGCAATGGGGGTGAAAAGATCCCGCAAACGTGCATTTTGAAGCAAAAACAACCCAGAATTACCTTTTTTGCTTCGATGAAGATCGCTTACGCTAACGTCTTCACGAACTCGCTTGTATCCCTTGCTCGACTTATAAACTCGTTTATGCTCGCTGATTGCTCGTTATTCAAACTTTAAGAAAGTTTGATCAAAACGCTTCGCAGTTCGTATTT
>DAOUUS010000062.1 GCA_030668065.1 Candidatus Methanophagales archaeon | reverse complement strand
GTCTGTTAAAATGTGTGAGCTCGTTTCTCATCTATCGGATGTCAAATAAAAATAAAAATGTGATTATTTAAGATTGGATGTTATACACTCGCGCGTGTTAGTACCGCCAACTTTGGTTTTGGGCTGTCTTTAAGTTTACGGGAATGCCCTGTTGGTATTAATACCATGACAAAAGAAGGATACACCCATATTATAGTTTCAAAAGAGTTGCATGAGATTTTGAGGAATGAAGCGAAAGCGAGAAATTTGAGCATCTCACACTACATTACTGACGTTTTATCGCACATTCAATCAATTGGAGGTTTAATATCAACTGATACAAGTATTAATACTCCGAATAACCTTCAGGAGGGACACAGAAACAAAATAGATGGGCCCGATGCGATTCGAACGCATGACCTTCGCCTCGTAAAGGCGACGTCATAACCAACTAGACCACGGGCCCTCTCTTCGTTTCCCTACTTCCCTGCCACTCAGGGCATCTGTATATAATGTATTGTTATATCTTTGGTAAAGCTTTCTTTTTGTAAGAAATGTTTTTTATGTATCACAATTCTTATTAGATAAAAAAGTTACAAGGACACAAAGAAAAATGCATGGCGGGTTTAGAAAGGGAGCAGGCATAAGCTCTAAAAAGATGAGTCAAATGATGAAGCAAACGGGCATAAACATAGAGGAGCTTAGCGGCGTTGAAGAAGTAGTGATAAAGATGGTAGATTCCGAACTTGTTTTCCCGGATGCCAGCGTCACGATTATGGATGCTCAAGGCGTGAGGATGTATCAGGTAACGGGTACGCCCGAAAAACGCGCTAAGTCTGAGCAAGAAGAGCCCGAAGAGCTAATCATTTCGACAGAAGATGTGGAATTGGTAATGGAAAAAGCAGGGTGCACAGAAGAAAAAGCGAGAGCAGCGTTAATCGAGACCAACGGCGATTTCGTAGATGCAATTTCTAAACTTTGTGTGGAATGAACTTAATTCAACCGAAACGTGTCGGAGTAGTATGTAGAGGTGATGTTGCCGACTTACCAATCTTAAACGAGCTCGTGGAGTACCTGGATAAAAGGGTGGATGTGGTACTTGACGCTGCAACTGCAACTAAACTAAAGAGGCAGGGCGCGAAGATAGAAGAGATGAACGTGGATTTGCTAATCTGCGTTGGTGGAGACGGCACGATTTTAAGGACTTTGCACCATTTGAAAAGCACCACACCGGTGTTAGGCATAAATATGGGCACAATCGGTTTTTTAGCGGATGTACAACCAGAGAATGCTATTTCCACACTGCCGAAACTATTAGACGGGTTCGAGGTGGCACGCCGGGAACGGCTTTCTGTGACGGTAAAAGACGGAAAGATACCTTATGCTATGAATGAAGCGCTAGTAATTACATCAAATCCCGGCAAAATGCTACAATTCGCTATCTTCGTGGACGGTGAGGAATGGGAAAGGTTAAGAGCAGACGGAGTCGTTTTCGCTACGCCCACAGGGAGCACAGCATATGCCATGAGTGCCGGTGGACCGATTGTACATCCAGGGGTTAATGCTGCTATAATCGTACCGATCGCACCATTTAATCTTTCCGCGAGACCTACAGTCGTGGATATAAACAGCGAAATAACCCTGGAGCTTTTCGTGACGAAAGATGCTGAATTGGTAATTGATGGTCAGTTCTACCGTAAAATCGGAAACGAACACCGGATTAGTATTACAAAAGGTGAACCCGCACTCATGGTTAAGTTCAAGGATAGGCATTTCTTGAAGCTTCAAGACAAATTGCGTAATGTGGGCAAGATATGAAAACTAATATATATTATGCCACTATAGTTTTAGTTATACCCTATGATAAAGATGAGGAACGGGGAGGATAGAAAATGAAAGAAGGAAAAATGTCGGCACAGAAGTTGGGTTATAAAGAGGTTATGGACGCATCAGGTCGTGAGATTGGAGAATTGCACAATATAATAGTGGATGCAACGACAGGTAGGCTAATCGAGCTTGTGATTAAACCTGCCTCAATGCTTGATACAAGCGGGCTCAAGAAGGAGAACGATAATATCATCATATCAATTGATGCGGTTAAATCAATACGGGATGTAATAGTATTAGAAAGCGAAAAGATGCGAAAACGGGCGTGACGGGATTTGAACCCGCGATTTGCAGCTATCTCCCTCTTGTCACACGTTTTACGTACGAAACAACGTTTGGCGCAACCATATAAATGTTTGTTAGGAGGCTGCCGCCGTGTCCTGACTAGGCCACACGCCCAAAGAGAAAATTTGTTTTAGTCCTAGTAAAGGTTTCGTTTATTTATGATCTCATCATCATTGCAGACAACGCTGAAAAAGGCGGCGGGGATAATAAAGAAACATGATTACGCAAGAGTAATTTCGCATTATGACGCAGATGGGATAACGTCTGCGGCGATTATATGCACTGCTTTAATTCGTATCGGTATCCAGTTCCATTCGTCCATAGTCAGCAAATTGGATCGGGCTTTCGTTCAAGATTTGGACGAAGATCTTATCATCATCTGCGACATGGGCACAGCGCAAAAAGATTTGATTTCCGAGTTTCTCAAAGATAAGGACGTCATAATCCTAGACCACCATGCCGCACCTATGAATTCAAGCCCTAATGACACTGCCGCCACCTCACCGCTCATCATAAATTCTCATTACTTTACACAGGAGGGCGATGATGAAATAACAGGCGAGGTATGTGCTGCCGGTATCTCCTATCTCGTGGCGCGGTGCCTGGCTTCCTCGGAGGGCGCGCGAAACATAGACCTTGCAGGACTCGCGATTGCCGGGACATTAGGGGATAAACTGGAGATAACCCAGGGGATAAACAAGATGATTCTGGATGAAGCGATAGAAGCAGGAGTCATCACAATAAGAACTGGTTTGAAGCTCGGCGAGGGTACGATGCGAGAGTTGTTACTTCTTTCCACCGACCCTTATACCCCCTTTGTGGGTAAGGAAGAGTGGGTGGATACGTTTCTGGATAAAGCAGGTATTGAGGGCGACAAGCTTCTGAGCAATTTAGAACCGGAAGATGAGAAGCGATTAATTACTGCTTTGTTATCTCAGGCAAAGGAATCCGAAATCGAACTCCCCGAAGATGCGCTGGTTGGAACCACGTATAACATGAATTTAGAAGTTGTAAGGAACGGTCTAGATTTCATGAGGATGATAGACGCATGTGGACGGTTTGGAAAAGCGGGTATCGGAGTTGGGCTGTGCATGCGAGAGGAGACTATGATAGAAGATGCAAGGACTCTATACATGAAGTTACAAAACAAACTTGTCGCGGAGTTGAACAGACTAGAACAGACGGATGGCGAAGGGATAAAGGAGCTACCACATATTCTTTATTTCTATGTGCAGCAGACGGGCATAACCGGCGTCTTAGCCGGGACATTAGCGGAATTCATACATACGAATAAGCCTTTAATCGTATTTAACAAGAAAGACGGAACGGGAGAACATGCAGTGACGAAGGTTTCAGCACGCTGCAATAAGAAACTGCTGATACCGTCCGAAAGCGGATACGGAGGGATAGACCTTGCAAAAGCACTGGAACAAGCGGCAAATGGCGTAGGAGGGATGGGCGGGGGGCATCCCGTTGCAGCGGGCGCGTCTATACCAAAAGGCACGGAGGAGCAGTTCATAGTAAGTATTGATAGAATAATAAGCGAACAAAGGCAAAAACTCGCGTGAGCTGCTTGCTTTTGAGATACTGCCACAAATAGCTTTTATATTTCAAATCTCATACGTTATGAATAGGGACGAAATGAGCGAAGACGAGCGAGAGGAAAACAAAGAAGAAGAACGCGAGCGGGTTATAGACGTCAGCGTGGAAGAAGAGATGAAAGTCTCGTATATTGACTACGCAATGAGCGTGATTGTGGGTAGAGCTCTACCGGACGTTCGAGACGGGCTAAAACCGGTGCATCGCAGGATATTGTATAGTATGCACGAGCTTGGTATCACTCATGATCGCCCACATAAGAAATCAGCAAGAATAGTGGGTGACGTACTGGGAAAATACCATCCACATGGAGATGTCGCCGTATATGATACTATGGTGAGAATGGCGCAGAATTTCTCTTACCGTTACCCGCTAATAGATGGTCAGGGCAATTTCGGTAGTGTTGACGGTGATTCCGCAGCCGCAATGCGATATACCGAGGCGAGACAGTCAAAAATAGCCGCGGAACTGCTTGTTGACCTTGATAAGGATACTGTCACCTGGGCGAATAATTTTGATAATTCACTTAAGGAGCCGCAGGTCTTACCTGCAAAACTGCCCAATCTGTTAATAAACGGGTCTTCGGGTATTGCCGTTGGTATGGCTACGAATATGCCGCCACACAATTTAGCAGAAGTGGTAGATGGCGTAATACGGGTGATAGACGAGCCAGAAGTGACTACAAGCGAATTGATGCAGATAATAACGGCACCGGATTTCCCCACGGGCGGCATTATTTCGGGCTATGAGGGCATAAGAAATGCGTATGAAACTGGTAGGGGCAGTATAAGGACAAGAGCGAAAGCGGATATAGAAACAAAGGGAAAACGCGATATAATCGTGATTACCGAGATACCGTACCAGGTAAATAAAAGCAGATTAGTGGCTGAGATAGCGGAATATGCAAAGAAGTACAAGGTGGATAGTATTAGTGGTCTGAGAGATGAATCGGACCGCAAAGGTATGCGGATTGTAGTAGAATTAAAACAAGGAACAAATGCGCCTATCATATTAAATAATCTTTATAAACATACACAACTGGAAACTACGTTTGGTGTGATTAATCTCGCATTAGTAGGTGGAGAACCAAGGGTTTTAACGCTAAAGGAACTGATTGAGAACTACATAAAGCACAGGAAAGAAGTAACTACTAGAAGGCTGCAATATGAGTTAGACCGTGCGGAGAAGCGGCTACACATTTTAAAGGGGTTAATCATAGCAATATCGCATATAGATGAGGTAATAAAGTTAATAAAAGAATCAAGCGACAGTAAAGTCGCAAAGACCGTGCTGATTGAACGGTTTGTACTGAGCGAGGAGCAAGCGAAAGAGATACTGGATATGCGGCTCTCGCGGTTGAGTGCGTTAGAACGCGATAAGATAGAAAAAGAACATGCCGAAATCGAGGCTAGAATACAGTGGATAAAAGAAGTGTTGGCATCAGAAGCCCGGATATTTGGCATTCTAAAAGAAGACCTGATAGAACTGAAGGGTAAGTACGGTGATGCGAGGCGGACCAGCATAGAGGAAACGGTGGCGGATTTGTGTGAGCGAGACTTTATAGAGGATGAAGACGTGATCCTATTCTTTACGCAGCGTAGTTACGTGAAGCGGATAGCTGCGGATGTATTTAAACAGCAGGTGCGAGGCGGAAAAGGACTGGCTGTGATAGATAAGAAAGATGAAGATTATATCTTCAAATTCATACGCGCGTCCACAAGGGAACGTCTCATACTATTCACCGAATATGGCAGGGCATATCAGAGTAACACATACACAATCCGACCCAGCAGTCGGCATGCAAAAGGTAAGCCACTGGTGACTATCCCTGGTTTGGGCGCAGCCATAGAAGAGGGCGAGAAGTTTGTAGCTGCTGTTTCCATACCGGAAGATGTGGATAATGTATTGGGCAAAGAAGATGAGGATTTCTTTATCGTGCTCGTAACCAAGCAAGGAGTAGTGAAAAGGAGTTCGCTCGCAAATTTGAAGGCTATTCGTGTCACAGGAATCGTTGCCGTTAAGGTTAACAAAGACAAGGGCGATTCGTTAGAGGATGTTGCGTTGATAAAAGGCGGGAAGCAAACCGGTATAATCATAAGTTCCAGGAACGGAAAGGCGATTTTGTTCCAGGAAAAGGAATTGCGAGAGATGGGCAGATATGCTGCGGGAGTACGAGGGATGCGGTTGGATAAGGGCGATGAGATAGCAAGCATAGATGCGTTTGATTTGGGTTTGAGCAATTCAAAAATCGTAACGATAACGGAGAAAGGGTATGGTAAAAGGACGAAAATAGATGCCTACCGAGAAACGCACCGTGGTGGCAAGGGTGTGATTAGCATACGAGTTGGTGGTAGAAACGGTAATGTCGTGTGCATAATGCAAGTAAAAGAGGAAGATGAATTAATGATCTCTACTTCTGATGGAATGGTAACAAAAACTTTGGTGCGTGACATCCCGGTACAGGGGCGAAATACGTACGGTGTAAAGTTAATGAATGTAAAAGAAGGCGAGAGAGTGGTTGCATTGGATGTGGTTTAGATATTTAAGACAGTTCGCAGCTTCTACGGAGGCACAAGCTTTTGCAATCGGAGCAGTCATACTCATCACGATTGCTGTTACCGGACTCACTGTTTATCTATCCATAAACGCACCGATAGCCACAAAAGAGTGCGAATTCCAGCATTCTACCGAAGTGGCAGAAGATTTTGCCGTTTTGAACTCTACGATCAATTGGATGCACACAGTCATAAACTCGCGTATTCTTGAATATCTGGACGGCAAGCCAGAAGTATCCGAACGCCGCGCCGCCATAAGTTCTTCCGTGCAAGGCGAGTCGTTAATAGAGTCTGTGCCCATTAAACTGACACCCACTAGAGACTCGGCAATCGCGCTGCCGTTGGCATCCGGCGCAATAAGCTTTTTGCCGAACGAAGGCGAGATTACCGTGCAGGTGATAGAACCAAAAGACGGTGCCGGCAGTTCTAATACAAAGGGCATAGACATTTTTAATGTGAGTCCGTCAAATAACTGGAACATCACCCGTGTTGCGGAGACCGGCTGGAATGGCGATGTGAATGTCACCGCGGGTGACGTTACACTTGACGGGCCACCTAATGTCTCGGCTTGCATTGTTTCTAATATGACTAATATCACGGGCAGCATCGGTTTTGATACCGGTAACCGTACCGTTTATTATAATGCCACATGGCATGGCAATATCTCCTGGTACGTGGCAAAGATCACACCAGAGACCAGCGTAACAATGAAAGTCCGAACAGACATGTTTCCAAACATGACAAATGCCACGGAGTGGTATAAATGCTATGGAATAGAATCCGAGGACGGCCTTAATTCGTTTCCACTATCGGATTTGTACACAGTGTCTAACGGGCATCGCTATGTGCAGTTCCGTGCAGAATTGAAGACCGAGAATCCCCAAAAAAGGCCTGAATTAAAAAGCGTAAGCATTAATTACGATCACAGCCCCGAAAATGTAACTCTCGCAGAGGCATCAGGCATTATCCGATACAAAAGCAGTTATCAGTATTTCCCGGATCAGGAAATCACGTACGGAAACGGTGCGGTGTTAATGAGTCAGGATGACGGCGGCGGTGGTGAGTTAGTCTATGGCCCCTTTACAGTTACCTTCCAGAATGTATCAATTAACACAACGCGGATTAACTTAACACTGGTAAATCTGACCGGTACGAAGATACCCGCCGTATCCGGAGGATCTACGCTTATAAGATTGCGACTCCTGAACAGAGAACTGGTTTCTGACGCATTTTATTACCCTGACTTGGCTTTAACAGTCAATTCAAGCTGTGCCCAAGCTTGCGGGGATTGGTTCAATAAGACGCTTAAAGCTGCCAACCTGACCACGCCTTATAATGTCACTGTCAATACATCATCAAAAACGGTAGCGCTATTTTTTTATGCGAAGGAACCAGACGACAGAATTGTGCTGTACTTAGAGAAAGCCACGATTGGCGTTGAGATGTAGCAGGTACGAGTTTATGTGGTATGGTAATAGGTATTACAAGAAAAAAAACAAAAATGAAAGCCACAGAGGACACGGAGGGAAAATACTCGGTGCTCTCGGTGTACTCGGTGGCAAAAAATATACTTTATACAAAAAGCGCTGAAATCTTACAGCGCGATTATCCTCGAAACGTATTTCGCCAACGCAACAATCGTAAGTATAGGCGGAGCACCGGGTGCCGATGGTAGCACGGAAGCATCCGCCACGTATAAGCCATGCACTTCAGTTTCCATATTTTTAT
>DAOUUS010000117.1 GCA_030668065.1 Candidatus Methanophagales archaeon | reverse complement strand
TTAAAACATTCCGTGTTTCTTAGCGTTTTTGTAATTGTATAGCCAACATAATAACCGAAAAGCTTATTATACGTCAGATCTTATGTGATAACCAACTAAATCAAAAAAACGAAAAAAAAAGGGTATATACATAATATAGGAGACAAAAAATGAAAAAGCACTATGTAGTATTGGTACTTGTCGTTATTGGGCTAATTGCCATTTCAGGCTGCGTGGATAAGTCCGAAGTGAAGCCAGAGACGGAAGACGAGCACCAGGTAGATAAATCAAGCGTGGAGTCCGAGACGAAAGACGAACAGCGACCTAGTACGGCAGAAGCTGAGCCTGCGACAAAAGCCGAGCTTGCCGTAGCAGGCAAGGACAGATGTGACCTGGAGCCAGACGTAGGCCCTTGCAGAGCAGCAATACCTAAGTACTACTTCGACAAAGAGACACAAACATGTAAAGAATTCATTTGGGGCGGCTGCGAAGGTACAGTACCATTTCATACACTGGCAGCGTGCGAGGAAACGTGTGGATTAGTACAAAAGTGGGTTCAATGTACTGTCGAAGAGAAAAAGGCGGAAATTTGTACGTTAGATTACACGCCTGTCTGCGGTGATGACGGTAAGACATACAGTAACAAATGCGAGGCATGTAGCAGCGGCGAAATAGACGCATGGACCGCGGGCGAGTGCCCACCACCTGTGTGGACTACTTGCACAGAGGAACAGAAACAGAATCAAGCGTGTACGCGAGAATACGTACCGGTCTGTGGCAATAACGGGAATACATACAGTAACAAATGCGTGGCCTGCAGCAGCGGCGAAATAAACGCATGGACTGCTGGCGAATGTGCCAACGTTTGGACCCCTTGCACCACGGAACAGATACAGAATAAAGCGTGTACGATGGAATACGTGCCGGTCTGTGGCAATAACGGGAAGACATACAGTAACAAATGCGAGGCCTGCAGCAGCGGCGAAATAAGCGCATGGACTTTCGGCGAGTGCCCGCAAAAATGGACCACTTGCACAGAGGAACAGAAACAGAATAAAGCGTGTACGATGGAATACGTGCCTGTCTGTGGCAATAACGGGAATACATATGATAACAAATGCGTGGCATGTAGTAGCGGCGAAGTGAACTCATGGACTGAAGGAGAATGCCCACCTCCAGTGTGGGTAAATTGCACAGAGGAACAGAAAAAAGCGGAAATTTGTACTGCCGATTACACGCCTGTTTGCGGTGATAATGGTAAGACATACGGAAACAAATGCAGTGCATGTAGCAGCGGCGAAATAAACGCATGGACCGCGGGCGAATGTGCCAACGTTTGGACTCCTTGCACCGAGGAACAGATACAGAATAAAGCGTGTACACGCGAATACGTGCCTGTCTGTGGCAATAACGGGAGAACATATGATAACAAATGCGAGGCATGTAGCAGCGGCGAAATAAACGCATGGACTTTCGGCGAGTGCCCGTAAAAAACTATAGGGTGTAGGACAACGTCTTACACTCTTCTCTTTTTTTTTACATGAAACCGTTCAAAATAGTATCCACAAAAAATCGAATCAGTGAAGAAGATCGTTATACGTTATATCCCACTAAAATCAATTATTGAGGCAGAAGAACTTAAATCCATGTAAATCCGCGTCTTAAATAGGTAGAATGTATTTGTATAGCGAATCTAAAAAACCACGAGATTCCACAAGATTAACACAAGAATTTAGAGTTAATAAGGATGGGATAGCCAATAGTGTATTAAAACCCGAGTCCTATTATTGTTTTCTCGTGAAAATCTGTGTGATCTTGTGGTTTACTAAACAAATACGGTAGAAGTTAACAACATATACAACGATAAGAAGCGCTGTACCACCCTTTAACTAACGTGTTATCCGAGTTGAGCTACTAACGCTTCTATTTCTGGATCCGAGCAAACATCTACTGGTTTATTACCAGTCAAATCACAAATAAGTGCGGTTAGCACCTTTGATTCTTGCTCTTCACCCATACTTGCGCCAGCGCCAACCCGGTAATACTTGCAGCCCAATACAATTGTTGGTATGTAACCAGTGCTGTATTTAGAAAATATGTCTCTATCCGCGTCAGAATCCATATTATCATGGAGCGAGATGTACCCCTCAAAGCTTGACGTTACGTTTACTATTACCGGATGTTCCCATTTGCAACTTGGGCATCCAGAAGAACCAAAGTAATAAATAATTGGTTTGTCTTCTTCCTTGCATATCTCGTCCTCGCTCACGATGAAATTGCCGATCGTAGTTTGATTCTGTTGCTCCTGCTGCGGTACACGAGAACGATTTTCCGCTTCTTTTCTCTGCTCTACCTTCTCTTTAAATTCGTCTATGCTAATTCCTTCAGGGAAAAACAACTTACCGTCTTTTGAGATATAAGATGTTGCTACCTGGGACCTGTCCATAGCAGATACATTAACCGCTACTTTATACAAGTTCGCACCTTCTACCTCTGTTGTATTTATCATCTCAACATCAATACCAGGGGCAACGACATAATCCGTGAGAAATCCAATCACCGTATTCTCTATCTCTTCCGGTTTCAACTCAGTTGCCCGGCTAATACCTGACGTTTGACTCTGTGTTTGCGGTAGAGCAAAAGCTCCGACTAATACACCTATTATAATGCCCGCTATCAGTCCAATAGCTAAGAGACCAATAGTCTTCATTCCCGTTCCTTCACTTTTATCTTCGCCCGGCATATGACTTCTTTTAATAAACCATATTTTATGTGTATATAAAAACCCATCATAAAACTTGTGGTGTCTGTTGTAACTAACCATAAGGCATTGCATTGCAATGCAAGTAAATTACAAATATAACTCTTAGGAACACCGATGAAAGATGAACTGGAAAGATTACCCATACGACTTTGAATTAGAGAATATAACGGCGCAGATAAAAGAACGAGGCGCGAGAAGGGTAGGGCTGCAACTCCCGGAGGGTCTTAAAACAGTGGCTACGAGCATTGCCGCTGAACTCTCAGATGCAACCGACACGGAAGTGCTAATATCCGGTAATTCGTGCTATGGTGCATGTGATATAGATGAGAAACTGGAGAGTGTAGTGGATTTGCTATTCCAGTTCGGGCATACCGACACTTTTTTTCTGAAAACAAGAGTACCTGCGCTAAAAGAGAAAACACGATCAAAAGTCGTTTTCATAGAACTCAGAAGCAGTGTTGATGTGAAGCCAGTGGTGGCGAAAGCGGTAGCAGAGATAAAAGGGGACACGGTAGGATTAGTATCAACGGTGCAGCACGTTCACGCATTGAACGAAGCGAAAGAGGTGCTTGCTCGTATGGGCAAGGAAGCGGTAATAGGTAAATCCCGGGACCTAAAATACGAAGGGCAGGTATTGGGCTGTATGTTCTCGTCTGCAATGGTGCCCTGTGACGATATTCTGTTTGTGGGCAGTGGAACGTTTCACCCTGCGGGTATCGCCTTGTACACAGATAAGCGAGTAATTGCGGCTGACCCGTTCACTATGCAACTAAACGTACTGGAGGCTGATGTGCTGCGAAAAAAACGGTATCTTGCGATCGCACGTGCGTTAGATGCGAAAGCGTTTGGTATTCTCGTGAGCACGAAGAGCGGGCAGTTTAATCCAGACGAAGCGGTTTCGCTGGCGAGAAAAGCGGTGGATAAAGGTCTAACTGCTTTTGTTATTGCGATGAACGACTTAACCGAAGTGAATTTGCTGGGGTTCCAGCTTGACGCTTTTGTTAATACCGCGTGTCCAAGGTTAGCGGAGGATTTCAGTCAGTTTAATGTCCTTTCTAAAAACGAGTTCGAGGTGGTTCTCGGTGTGCGGAGTTGGGAGAGTATTTATTTGTAGTGCTATTATAAATCTAAGGCAAATGTTGTAAAAAATATAGATATAAAATGACACTCGGCATCACAGGCGGGACAAGTTTATTTGGCACGAAGTTACTTAAAGGTGCGCAAGAAAAGGTGGTTGAGACAATATACGGCTCAGTTTACCTGCTCGTCACGGATGCGTACGTCTTCATCTCGAGACACGGAAAAGAGACTAATATACCACCGCATCGTATAAATTACAAAGCAAATATATCGGCGTTCCAGGCGTTGGGCGTGACGAATATAATAGGCTGTACGTCTGTCGGCAGTTTGAAGCGAGACATAACACCGCAATCCGTAGTAGTCCCTCACGATTACATCAATCTGTGCAACGTACCCACCTTTTATGATGACGAACTCACACATATTACGCCGGACTTGGACGAAGGTTTGAGAACGGCAATAATAAACGCAGCGAAAGAGTTGAACATAAAGCTAGTTGCGAAGGGCGTTTATTTCCAGACCAGCGGGCCGCGGCTCGAAACTCGTGCAGAGATAAACTTCATGAAAAACTATGCTGATATTGTGGGTATGTGCATGGCTTCCGAAGCAACACTTGCAACGGAGTTAGGGCTTCGATACGCGAATATAAGCACGGTTGATAATTACGCTCATGGTATAATCGCTGCTGAAACGCTGGACTATAAACAGATAGTTGCTGATGCTTCTAAAAGCAAGGATAACCTGGAGAAGGTGCTTTTGAAGTTGATATGAGCAGGAGCTGCTTTATTAGATGGGGGGAAAAAACAGAAATACCAAAAAAACTGGGTGGTTTCCAGGGAGAGGTGTGTGACAAGCAAGTGCGTTTGTAGCTCCTCACGGTTGGGCTTGGTATTCTGATAATCGAAGACGTCCTCAGCAGCTTCGTGAGTCTTTGTCACGGACAACTGATTTCGCTATCGCTCAAATCAGGGCATCAAAAGTCACACCCGAATGAATTACGGGGCATCCCTCTGAGCGGACTCGAACTTTGTTCGAGATATAATTTTTAAATTTCTGCAGTCACATACCCCGTACTTAAGCACGAGTGCCGATGACTTAAACTACACTGTTGTCATATGTGTGCCATAGGATTATAACCTGAGTTTCAGCGTTGTATAGACTACAACCTTAAAGAACTCATCAGTTCAGTGGCCGTTACAAAAATAAACATCATTTTCAAGCGCTGACCATTCTATTTTACCTATTTTACTATGTCGAGTAGAGCTCATAGCCACTTCCTCCCAGAAGCTGCTACGAGCCCCCTCACATCACAGAACCGGACTTGAAGTTTTCCCTCATCCGGCTCTTCAGAAGAACCTCCCAATCATTTACCCGATAGGTTATGAGTCCAGTTTTGTTACCATCCTTTATCCGCCTCTTTGTGCGGTGGATGTGTCCCTGACCCAACGGTTCAACCGCCAGACCCTTCCCTCCACGGGCATTACCCCGCTTCAACGGTACTATGACTGGTCCGACTCCCAGAGTGTCATCTGTACAATCTTGCCGTCTATATGCTTGATAGCACATACTCCCGTAAGGAGAACACTCTGGGTCTCCCGAGTTCCCATAATATCCATTTGATACCGTGCCACGGTCTTAGACCCCGCCGGGCTCGCATCGCCTTGCCATGTCCCAATAGGGCTATCGGCGATGA
>DAOUUS010000043.1 GCA_030668065.1 Candidatus Methanophagales archaeon | reverse complement strand
GGCAGTCCCATTCCCGTAACTAAATTTGACCGCACACAAACAACAGCCCCGATGTTTTTATCACGCATCTTCCGGAAGTCATGCGGCGTTGCTTTTGTGAGATGCACAATAAAATCAGGTTCAAGTTCTATTGCCGCTTCTATGTCATCCGCATTTCTTTCTCCGGCATGGATAGCAAACTTTTTCCCGTTTTCCTTCGCCTCTTCCGCTAAGAACGCCAGATCATCCGGTTTATGGTTCGCAACACTACTTACGCCTATTCCATCCACCGAGTGAAAAAGCGTGTTAAGTTCTTCAGGCCCCTCCAGGGTTCTACCAAATAGCCGTACACTTAACTTGTCTTCACCACGCGCTGAACTAAACGCCTCGTGCAACGCGATAGCACCCGAAACACCACCTTCTCTAAAATCCGCGAACATCTGTGTGCCCGATACGAAAATATCCTCAATTGTATCCTTCATTGCGGAAACCAACACGTCATAAGGTGTTTCGTCTAATACCTTGTGCTTAAACCCGCCGGGACCCACTAACTTATCTAACGGCATAAAATCCGGCTCTTTTGCGATTGAATCACCGATATGCGTATGTGCATTGACGAAAGAGGGTATTATGATACCATTTAACGCTGCTTCTACGTTTCCCTCGCCTATTTCTTTTATCGTCCCGTTTTCTATTACTATATAGCCGTCCTTCTCTTCAAAATCATCGCCATATACAAAAGTCCCGGAAAGCGTTAGTCCTTTCTCCGTCATACCGCACATGAGTTGAATTGTAAACATATAGTGTATAGCAAGTGTTAAGCTATGAACGTATTGGTAACTCAAGAACACGTGTCACATATTCAAGGGGATGCTTAATCCGTTCTTGTAAGATTCTATTGCCGATATAGCAGCATAGAGTGTGTATTTTCCATCTTCGCCTGAAGGTTCTGGCGTTGTGCCATTGTTAAGTGACTGTAAAAAATGGCGAATTTCTTTTTTTAATGGCTCGCCCTTGTCTATATCCACTTTTCTGCGACCATCGCTATTCCATACATCCAGGCTTTGCTCCAAATAGTCGGCAGATGCAACACCGCCTGTTCCCGTGGCTGTGAGGGTTCTCATTTTATATGGCGTAAGCCAATTCGTCTCCACGCTTCCTGATTTCTTATCATCATATTTTAACAGTATGGACGCATAGTCCTCCTCGACATGAAAGCTGTTACCAGCAATTGAATACACGTTTATTGCTCTTTTTCCATAAAGATACGAAATCGCATCTATGTCGTGAACCGCTAAGTCCACTATAATACCGACGTCTCTTATCCTTGGAGCGTATGGTCCTACCCGTCTGCAGGATATAGAAAGGAGTTCACCGAGTTCACCCGCCGAGATAAGCTCTTTTAGTTTCAAAATAGCGGGATTAAAGCGTTCGATATGCCCTACCATCAGTTTGATGTTTTCACGTCTTGCTGCATTTGTTATTGCATCCGCACTCTCTAACGATTCGGCTATTGGCTTCTCGATAAGCATATGCACGCCGTAGTTTGCTGCTTTAAGTGCAACGTCTTTGTGAAAGCTCGTTGGGACTGCGATACTAACAGCATCCAAATCCTGTTTCAGTAAGTTCTCGCAATCCGTGAACGCTTCTGTATGGTATTCAGTTGCAACTTCTTTCGTTGTTTTCTCATTGAGATCTGCAACACCCACCAGTTCCACACCACGCATTCCACTGTAAATTCGTACATGGTGCTTGCCCATAGCACCCACACCTATTACGCCAACTCTTAGTCTTTTCATGTTCTAGTTTTCATTCCTCCAGAGTTCTAGCCCTTAAAAAGTGAATAAAAGGGCTAAAAAATGTTTATGCAGCATTCATTCATTCTACAATCTACCGTTTCCGCCGGTAATAAAAGAATAGTCCAAGTATCATGAGTAGCGGTATCACAATAGTGGGATATTCAGGAATGGATGTACCGGTAAGCACCTTAGCAGATGCTGCGTTACAGGTGTAGTCCTGTGTTGCACTAAAGCTAAGATCGCTACTTGCTTTTTTTTTGTCAATGTCACGCAAACCAGCGTCAATCGCCATCGCAGACATTGTAATCAACGCCATGATTGTTACGCTCAACGATATGGTTACGATACACTTTCTACATTTCATTTTGTTTTGCCTTCTCCTGTATCTAATGTAAGCACTCAAATCACTTAAAACTATCCATATAGCGCGTATTTCTAAGATTAAATAAGTTATAAATCCTCTTTCTGTGGTATGATCACGCGCAAAGTGTATCGCTCTAGACAATACAAACTAAAGTTTCTAACTATTGAAACAAAACTAAAATGATTTGATTTTTTTTTGGAACAAAGCGAAAAACGTATATGTAATCAAGTAGGCACAGGAAAAAAATATTTGCAATACAAAAAGAGGCGCAATCATAAAACCACTTTATAAATGTTGAATATACACACGGGTGGAGTAAACGTTGCCCTTTCGTAAAGGGCTAGTGCGAAACGCGTTTTAATGTTGTATAAATGACTCCAGAGCTTGTTCTTCGATTCTTCTCGCAGCCAAATCAGCAATGTGCTGGAGTTTACTCTTTGCTTCCGAATCTTCGAGTCCTTCAATACTATTCTTCGCATTTCGTACAAGACCATTGGATAGCGTCATTGCATAGCTAATGGAGCGTGAATTAATGAATATTTCTCTGACCCGATCAATCTCAGAACTGCCGACTTCCATCTTCTTCGCCATGATCTCTTCTATATACTTCTTTTCTGATGGGGTTGAATGATTCAATGCGTGAAGCACAAGGATTGTCCGTTCCCCATTTTTAATGTCCAATCCCACGGACTTACCCGTCTTTGCTGGGTCACCACAGATGTCTAAAATGTCATCCTGAATCTGGAATGCCATACCCAGATTTT
Organism: Candidatus Methanophagales archaeon; assembly: GCA_030668065.1. Classification (GTDB taxonomy): domain Archaea; phylum Halobacteriota; class Syntropharchaeia; order Alkanophagales; family Methanospirareceae; genus QENJ01. The sequence goes on along the minus strand of DAOUUS010000043.1, from coordinate 6,504 downwards.
TACCATAATTACGAAGATTACCACTTTCTATCTCGCTTCCACAGCCGAGCATGGCTCCTGCTTCCGCACTTGCCATAAAAGCCGAGGCGGTTTTCAGCTCCGCTACTTCCATGTATAACTGCTCTGTCGCCTCCTGTAAGTCCCGTAACCTTAGCGTGAACTCCAGATACTGGCCCATAGCAATATCAGAAATAGCTCGGGTGACCAATCTCATGACTTCCGGATCGCCGCATCGCCCCAGCATCTCGCAAGAAAGCCCAAGCAAGAGGTCTCCAATAACTATTGCCTGCTTTTCACCATATCTCGCGGGATTTGACGGGTTCTTCCTGCGAACGTAATTCTCATCTATTACGTCATCATGAACCAGAGTAGCGTTATGGAGTAGTTCAAGCGCTATTGCGGTTGACAAAGCTTTATCACGTGAGCCGCCAACCGCTTCCGCAGATAGAAGACAGATGATGGGGCGAAGTCTCTTCCCCCCGGTATCTCGTATGTAGTTCAAGGCATCGGCTAAAATCTTATTGGATTCACACCGCATCTTTTGCTCGATAACCTCAGATAGCCGAGTGTTGAAATACTGTACTTCCTCAAGAAACTGCTCTTCGTTCATCTCCATTCCATAATTATAAATCCAGTTATAAAAAGACACCTCCTCTTTGCGTACCCACGTTTAATATATACACACACATACCCCTCAAATAGGATGGAAGATTTTGAGGTGATCCCGGCGGTAGATTTGAAAGGGGGCAACTGTGTTCAATTACGGCAGGGTAAGAAAGATGCAGTTTTATTCTCGGCCGATAACCCCGTGGAAATAGCGCGAGAATGGGTTGCGCAGGGTGCAAAAAGGTTGCATGTAATTGACTTAGATGGTGCGTTCATGGAAGAGCAGAGCAATTTTGTGGTGATTAAAGCGCTAACCGAGTCCGAGGGTGTGAAGGGCAGAGCAAAGATTCAGGTAGGAGGTGGAATCCGGTCTTACGAAGCAGCGGTTAAGCTCCTGGAAATAGGTGTGGATAGGGTAATATTTGGTACCGCGGCGTTTAAATCTCCGCAGCTTATAGAACGGGTGGTTGATGAGTTCTCCTCTGAGCGGGTGATGGTCGCGTTGGACGCGAGAAAGGGAAAAGTAGCGATAGACGGATGGCGAGAAGTAACCGGGCTGGATGCGAAAGAGGCGGTGAAGAAAGCAGAAGAGCTGGGTGCGGGCAGTCTGCTGTTCACGAACATAGACGTTGAAGGTTTGATGAGTGGTGTAGATAAAGAGTTTATAGCGGCGTTCGTGGGTGCTGCGAGTGTTCCAGTGGTAATAGCCGGTGGCGTGAGTAGTGCGGATGACGTGAAGTGGATAAAAGAGGTAGGAGCAAGCGGGGTAGTGTTAGGTAGCGCATTGTATAAAGGTAAAATAAATTTTGTGGATCTATCACGTTTTGCAGAAGAAACTTAGATGCCCATTCTAATTCTCTTTTCTAAACTAAAACAGCTTTGCAATTCCTCTTCATACTGGTAAGTGGTAAGGTTCATAACATCGCTGACACGCAACACATTCAGAACTTGCACTCTTTTACAGTTTCATCATTTTTGTACTCATAAATCTTGATAATCTCCGCCTTTTCCGCCTTCTGCCCCCAAGTGGACCTTTCCCTCTGTAATCGGCAGATTATTACCATCAATCGTAAAATCCACAGGAATTTTGCGATGGCGTATAGACACCAGATTAGCATTCCGGTATTTCCAATCCTGGCGATTGCTATGCCGTGTCAGGAAGATTTTTGCTTCTCTTCGGAGGTGCTATAGATCCGAGAATTGCTCTCATGCCCATAATTTCTCTTCGAACTCGCCATTACAGTCCTCTATCGTACCATCCATCCACGGCTTCCTCGGTGAAATAAACACAGGTTCAACGCCAAAACAGAGGCATAGTCTAACAACGCGGCTGAAGTGTCTTGCGTGTCTCAAATCACCAATGAAATATGCCCCATTATCCATCTGAAGATATTTCGGGATCGCATGATTAGTCCAACAATCAAGTAGGAACTCGATCACAGTATCCATACTCAGGCCTGCATATTGCTGGATATATGCCTTGTTACCAACGACATCAATCAAGTTCAGGGACGATATAGCACCATAACCTTTGATGTATCTCGGTTCGATAAAGTACATTTAATGGACCGCATTGACTTTAGTCGGATTCAAAAGAGTGTACCGTTTCTTGGATTTGCACCGGACATATCGCTTTCTCTTTTGGATGAGCAGTTTATTCCTCTTGATTATGCGTTTAATTGTTGACAAACTTGGTGTATCACCTTCTGAGGATCCAAGCTCGTGCATTCGAAGTTGTATTTCTTCGGCTCCGATACAGCGATACTTTGTATCCTCGTTTTCCCCGTCCATCAATGACTTTCGCACCTTCACCACAAGAGTTTCTAGCTCTTGATTAGTTTTCCGGTGCACTGTTTTCGGCGCACGGAACTCTTCTCGGAACCATTCACTCTTATCACTTTTCTTGAAGTTACTGTGTCTTTCAATCCATTTGTACAACCACGTTCTTGACCTATCAATACTTCCGCAAATTTTGGCTGCTCGTTCGCCTTTAAGGTATCGATTAACTGCATCGATACGCTCCTGTTCCTCTTTCGTGTAGTTTGTTTTTGCCATAACGCATCATCAGATGCACTATGGCTTTTTTATGCAGAAATCACCTAATTGTAAGCGATGTGTTGAGCCTTTCCAGGTAAGAACTCTACAGTGCTTTTAGGTGGGCACAATTGAAAAAGATTGCGGCTTTTTTAAAATTTCCGTCCTTCGTACCCAACATTTGCATCGTATTTGCAAATAGTAAACTACCAGATATTGATGATATTTCTGGTATTGTACTCATATTCTCCTCATTATACATTTAACATTTTTTCCCCGATTATTTTTACTGCCTGTTTTTACAGTTCTTACCAATTGTTTTTAAAGAGTGAGAGGATTATAGTCAATACGAAGAATGAACATAAATGTAGCAGTAGCGATTACTGCGATTTTTTTGATGTGCTTATTAGCAGGTTGTGTAGAAGAACCTGCGTCTGTAGTGCCACCTACGCCCGAAGTGAAGCCGTCTGAGAAACCGTCACATGCAGAAAACGCAACTACGATAACTGTCCAATCAGTTGCATCAACGGCATCCACTGACCCCAAACTCGCACTCACAGCCTCCTACGACCAGAAAGGTTTTTCTGTTACCGCAAAAGCCTCTCAGTATAATCTACCTTTAAATCCGGATGAGATTGCAAATATAAACAAGATCAACACGAATTTCGAGTTGGATACTGATGCAAAAGGCAAGCTGGCAAGTAACGGCTTCGTTATAATTCCGTGGCATGACGATGATATAATAGAGCCATACAAAAAAATGAAAGAGGACGAGATACCGGTTTTTGTTACTTCGGACACACTGCTTCACCTGTATCACATCCAGTTCAACGAGATACTGAAAGATATAGAAGAATCGGAATTCTTTGATACGCTCCTGGATATGACAATAAAGCTGCAGGAGCAATCGAAGAAGGACTACGAAACGTTTACAGAATCCGAACTAAAAGAAGCCGCAAGACGGAACGTTGCTTACTTTTCTGTTGCGTTAACACTTTTGCAGACGCCGACAGAGGGCTATGATGAAGATAAGGAGCAGAAGACAGTCGAAGCGTGGAATGAAGAGCACCCGTGGGATAAGAAAACGTTTGTGCCGATCCGAAAAGTGGACTTCACTATCCCGGAGTACGTAAAAACGGACGTAGATAAAGAGTTGGAAAATATAGCGAACCACGAAGGCTTCAGCCCAAGCTACATATTCAACTCGGACCCAAATAGAGATTGTGAAGATGAATGCTGTTACTGCGAAGATTATTCTCAATACGTACCAAGAGGGCATTACACGCGGTCGGAAAAGCTAAAGCGATACTTCACGGTGATGATGTGGTTTGGCCGAATGGCGTTTCTTTTGAAAGGTGGGAACGTTAGTGAATGCAGTGGCGTAGAGACTCCGCTATTAACAGAAGCAGACGCGAAAATAGCTACTATTCAAGCTTCTTTGTTTTCTTCCGAATTACCCGCAGTCGAAGTAGGCAATACAACCGCGCAGGAACTCTGGACACGAATGTATTCGGTAACAGCATTTTTTGTTGGCGCCGCGGACGATTTGACGCCATACGATTACCAAGAAGCCATCGCTGAAGTGTTTGGTTCTGACTTTGATGCCACGGAGTTAGCGGATGACGAGAACATACAGATTTTAAAAGCGGAACTGGCGAATTTGCCAAGTCCCGAGATCTATGGTGGCTCAGGCGTTTGTGTTGTGTATCCACCGATAACACGCGAGAAACTGCAGGAATGTCTGTCGAAAACCAAAGGTTTGAGGTTTATGGGTCAGCGGTTCATCCCGGATTCTTATATGTTCCAGCAATTGGTCTCGCCTGCGGTTGGAATGTATACAGGAACGAATTGCGAAGACGCTTTTACGTGCTGTTACACCGTTTTGGGGCCCGCAAGATGCTTTCCTCGCGGGCTGGACGTGATGGCGGTCTTAGGCTCGGAAAGGGCGGAAGAGCTACTGAAAGAAGAAGGAGACACGGAATATGCAGGTAAGAATACCAGTTACCAGCAACAATGGGATTCACTGAAGCATGAATTCGACCAGTTTAACGTTACTGATTGGAATAGAAACCTCTACTGGTCGTGGCTGTACACGTTAAAGCCGCTTCTTAAAGAATATCCCGCGGGCTACCCTACTTTTATGCAGACCAAAGCCTGGCAGGATAAGGAGTTGCAGACCGCTTTAGCTTCGTGGACCGAATTACGGCATGATACCATCTTGTATGCTAAACAGAGTTATACACCCTTAGAAAAGGGTATGCCACTACAACCAAAACCTGTTCACGGTTATGTTGAGCCTGTACCAGAGTTCTATTCCCGGCTGCTTGCTTTAACCGAGATGACGGAGAACGGGCTTGCCGAGCTGGATGTACTTGAACAGAAACACCGGGACAGGCTGAATAAACTCGAAAGTATCTTAGACCGGCTAATAGAAATAAGCAATAAAGAATTAGAGAATCATGATTTAACAGAAGCCGACTATGATTTTATACGCACCTTTGGCGAGAATTTGGATGCGATAGTTGCGGGTGTGGATACCGAAGGTAAACAAACGACAATTGTTGCGGACGTTCACACGGATACAAACACAGAGAAGGTCTTAGAAGAAGGAGTTGGCAATGTGGATTTGGTTTTAGTCGCCTATAAACAGCCAGACGGGCAGATAGTTGTCGGTGCTGGGCCTGTAATGAGCTATTACGAATTCAAGCATCCGATGGACGATAGATTGACGGATGATAAATGGCGGGTAATGTTGAACTCGGAAGATGTACCCGAGCAGCCTGAGTGGGTTAAAGCGATAAAAGGCTGAAACTATTTGGGACCCGCCACGATTTGTGGCGCTAAAAACCCTGTGATGTTTAGTTAACCACAAGATTGCACAGATTTCCACGAGAAAGCAATATATGGGTCCGGCTTAAGGACACTACTGGCTCTTTTATCCCTTCCCTGCTAACCCAAAAATCTCGTGGTTTCTTACCCCACTGCTATACATCCATGAAAAACTCCTAAGGGATCTCACCCAAACGGAGTGTTGGCATCGGTACACTGCATGCGTAGAGCCTTTATTTCCTATTTCCTTATGCCTTCATACCTCCTACTGGAACTTCCATCATCTTTGCCCATTTATTACTTTTACCTTCTAGCTTTTTAAGTTTTTTGGTTTTAAACGCATCGGTGCTAAATCGATATCCCTCCTTTCGGTTGATCATATAATACATTGCCACTGTGATTTCTCTTGCTATTGCCACTATTGCCTTTCCATCTACTCGTCGTTCCTTGATTCTTTGATACTTTGTTCTGTAATGATCGTCCCACCGAACTGCAGATCGAGCTGCTTGTACCAGAGCCCACCTCACCCTCGGTGACCCTTCTTTTGTTTAATTCCTCCAATAATAATGATTTGAGCATGAGACAATTGTCTTGCCGCTTGTATTTGAGAAACGATATCTCGTCCAATGTTAAGTCGGTATAACGCTTGCCAATATAGATAAAATTGGAAAAAGACGCATCCTCGTCTCTAAATTATTCAATCTGTCGCCTTACAGTCTTTGGTTGCCTGTTAATTTTCCTTGATATGATGGCTATATCCTTTCCTGTGTAACCCCCGTATTTTTCTTGTGCCACTCTTAATTGGGAATAGATAATCTCCTTGAATTTCCTTTTCATATATCCCAAAAGGGCTACGAATTGTTGAATTTTACTCTATCAATTTAAAATGCGTTTTAGAACAAAAAAAATGGTTTAGATGGTTTCATTCAAAATGTCCGATTCTGAGAATTTCCCCAACACAAAGGGTTTAGCGTCATCATCTCGCGGCACGCAATAATAAGAATGCACGAAATAGAAATAATCAGCATCCGTAAT
>DAOUUS010000300.1 GCA_030668065.1 Candidatus Methanophagales archaeon | reverse complement strand
CACCGCCGGTGCCAAGACGAAACGGAAGAGCGTTGTATTCCGATTTCGGACTCCGGGTTATAGAAGCATCTTTAGCAGAAATGCTAGGTGCAGAAGAAGTCGCGGTTGTTCACCCGCGTGATTTGACGACGGTAGTAGGCAACCGGACGGAAATAATAGGGATTACGGGACACGATTTCTTGGGTATCAATCCGCCAACTTCGGAGTTCGTGGATATGCTTGATACAGGGCCGCCGTACAACCGTGTGAAGTTTTTTGAACTGATGAATAACCCGGTAATGAAGGATAATATAGTGGTGGCAGGAGGTAAAGCGGCATGGCAGTTAGCGGATGAAGCGATTATGGAGAAACTGAACATAGATCATGTCCTTCTTGGCGAAGGCGAACTCAGTGGTCCCGAAATGTTCAAATCCATACTTGAAGGCGAGAAACTGCCGCGGATATTAAAAGGAAAAGTGCCATACACAGAAGAGATACCTAACATTCGGGGTGCCACAATTCATGGACTGGTAGAGATAAGCAGGGGCTGTGGAAGAGGCTGCTCATTCTGTACGCCGGATATGCAAAAGCTCCGGTTCAAATCCGTTGAGCATATTGCACGGGATGTGAAGACAAATGTAGATGCGGGACAGCGTTCCATCAGTCTTCATTCCGAAGATGTCCTCCGTTACGGAGTCAGAGGTTTAACGCCGGATGACGAGTGTGTTCTGAAGCTGTTCCGAGGTGTTGCAGCCGTAGAAGGAATTAAGAGTATAGGTGTGAGTCACGTAGCCCTTGCCAGTGTGTATCATAACCCCAACCTCGTAAAAGCGGTCTCAGAGACGTGCTATTCCAGGCTTGATCAAGATTGGCTGGGTGCGCAAACGGGGATAGAGACTGGTAGCGCGAGACTGATTGCAGCCTACATGCACGGTAAAGCATTGCCTTCGTCACCTGACAAATGGCAGGAGATAGTGAAACAAGCTTTTGGTATCCTCGATGACAATAACTGGTTTAACGCAGCAACAATGATAAACGGTCTTCCGGGTGAAACAGCAGATGATGTGATTAAAAGCGTGGAACTGGTAGATGATTTGAGAGGTACTTCGTCTCTTATCGTGCCAATGAACTTCGTTTCTATGCGAGGCACCGCGTTAAATAGTGATGAATCGTTCACCATGGCGAAGATGACGCCTGAACACTGGCAGCTCATGGGTGGGTGCATAGACCATAATCTAACTGTTATGCCGGAACTGCTGAGGCGATACAGGAATACAAAGAGCATCAATAGCTGGTTACTAAGCGCAGCGGCAAACTACATAGCACATGCGTTGAAGGGGTATGTGAAGAAGATGAAACGAGGGGAGTCGCCAACAGAACGAAGAGAAGTGAGTAAATGGCTCAACCCAGATCTACAGCACCTATAACTCAGATTGCAGAAATTAATTTATATTAGCACGGATTTATGGTAAGGTAAAAGGAAAAGGAGGTGAGAGAAAAGAAATGGTGAAGATGCCGAAGGAAGTTATGGATATGTTTAACGACTGGGGCGTTTCAAAAGCAATTGCGACTGTTGATGCAGCCGGGAAATTGAATGTTGTACCGGTACTGACGTTTTCGGTGGTAGATGAGGAAACACTTGCATTTGCAGACGTGTTTTTGGGTAAGACAAAAGCCAATCTGGACGCGACAAAGACAGTAGCGGTTACTGCATTTAAGGGCACTAAGGGCTATCAGATAAAAGGCACGTTCCTGGAATTCCAGGATGCGGGTGCGATATTCGCGAAAAAGAAGGAGCTTGTGAAGGAGAAGTTAAAACTGGATGCGAAAAGCGTAGGGCTAATAAATGTAGAAGAAGTGTATTCTGTGAGTGTTGGGCCGGAGGCAGGGAAAAAGCTGGTATAGAAGTATCCCTGCATTTATTTTTTTGTTGTTTTTGTTTGTG
>DAOUUS010000257.1 GCA_030668065.1 Candidatus Methanophagales archaeon | reverse complement strand
GCTGAATATTCTGATTCCCGCCTTCCGGCACATAAATATCCACCGCGCTCGTAACAACAGCCGAAGATGCTGCAAAAAATAAAACCAGCAACGCTGCCGTTAATACCTTCCCCCCTATACCGCTTTTTGTATTTTAAGACATCATTTTTATCACCCGAAGATGTATAGGGCACGAAGGGTATATAAAGCTTTTGGTTGTATGGAAAGCAGGCTTGTGGGTGTGTGTGTGGGGGGCAGCCACACAAAACTTCACAAAAACGTGCGGGGCGGTTTCTTATACGCTAGTCGTATTTGTATAGCTAATCTAAAAAACCACAAGATTTCACGAGATTAACACAAGATTTTTGGGTTAACATGAGCTAAAAGGGCCAATTGAGTGCTTAAGTCGGATCCTTAATATTATTTTCTCGTGGAAATCTGTAAAATCTTGTGGTTAGCTAAACAATTACCGCTAGTCTAAGAGTTGAGGGTTGTTGGCGGTAGTTCGATACTTGCAGCATCTGGGTCCAAACCTTTCCAGTTCACCGTGAACCCTAGTTCTGCCAGAACTTCATCTGGATTTGGCAACCCAAAACCCTCAATCACTCCTCTCGCTTCCACGTATGCACGTAAAGAAACAAGTTTCTCTTTTACTTCCTGCAACAATTCATTCTTCACCACTACCTCTTTAAACACCACATATCCCGGATTATCAAAACACGCTCGTACCGCGTCCGTGCCGATGCCATACCGTGCCGCAATATCCTTAATTCGTATTATAGCCCCTTCTAGTTCTATCCGCGTTCCCTTAAAACTTTCTGCCTGTTTCTTTATCGCTTCACGTTCGATCTTAGCTAAAAACCGGACCACGTCACCCACAGGCACTTTACCGCTGAACAGTATCACCGGCTGGTCAAGCTCCAGATCGAACTTAAGTGCATTAAAGCACGCGAGGCTACGGTCAATAGCCACTAAAATGTTAGTCTGCATTGCTCGGAGCTTCGACAGCTTCTTCCGCAGGTATTCCTCTGTCCAGTACCCCACGATCTCGAAATATATCTCTGTACCGGTCTCTTTATGCTTGAACTTGAAATCCGGTATGGACACGCCTTTGCTCGTGAATACCGCATCCGGCTCCCTTATCAAGTCCCAGCTATTAGCTGCGGATGTAGATAAGAACCCGTTATAAAACCGTTCTTCAAGTAAACTATCAAAAGTAAGCTTTACCGCTTGCTCGTTCGTCCGCAACAACTTTTTACTGCTGCTATCCAGCATAAAATGGTAAATCCGTGGTGTCGCACGCCGTACAACAATCTCGGCGTCTATCGCCCATTCATCGCTATTGGCTATCGCGGGCAGCAACCTTGCCAGTGACGTGCCGTAACGTTCACTCAACTTCAGCAATGACGAAGCGCCTTCTATCCGTATCTTATCGCCTTTCAGGGTGTACATCAAGCCGTTATGTTTAATTGCCCTGAAAATAGCTTTTGAATTGCTTTTAAACGCGAGGGTCATGCCCGTGGCTTTGAACAATAGCGTTTGCGCAAGTGAAAGGTTATACGCTTTCAAGAGTTCTTCGGGTTTCAGCGCAGTAAAAGCGTCCAGCACAACCTCAGAGTCCTGGTCTGCCCATAAAGAAAGCTCTAAATCGGGAACGGGAATGTTCAGGTTGGTTGCAACAGTTTCGAGTACCGCTTCACGTTCTGCGTAACTCGTAACTTTTTGGGTGTTTGCAGCCTCAAAGACCGCTTTCCGTGCTAATACGGGTTCAACCCGGAACTTCGAGTTGAATGTGCATCTGCGTTCCAGTAGCGTTCTTAAGCCACGTACGAGTTTAAAATTCAAGCCTTGTTCCAGGTCCGTCACGAGTTCGTCTATCTCGCTCTTCTTTTTGCCTGTTAAATTTGTATATACTTCTATCAGCTCTGCCGCTAATTCTTTGTGTTCTGTGTCTATCGGCACGAATGCGGGATATATCCAGTCCTTCTTTGTGCGCGTGAGGAGTAGTTCCGAGGGTAACATTTGTTAATACACATTTAAAGGCCTATTCAGTTGTAAATTAATTTGATATTTGAAGTAAGCTTTTTCCTTTGATAATTCTATTCTTTTTTAAGAACAGGTTTCATGAAATGAAAGAATCACTGAGCAGTGTGGACATAGCAGCGATCGTGGTCGAGTTACAAGAGCTTATAGGGGCACGAGTGGAGAAGGTTTACCAGATAGGAAGAGAAGAGATACGGTTAAGGCTGCGTCAGAAGGATAAAGGCGCAATTGACCTTGTCATAGAAGCGGGTAAGAGGATTCATATCACCAAATATAAGCGAGCCACGCCACGAATACCGTCGAATTTCCCGATGTACCTCAGGAAAAAGCTGAATGGCGGTAGGATTAGCCAAATCCGGCAGCTTGAGTTCGACCGGATAGTAGAGATAACGGTAGAGCGCTGGGACGGTAAATTCCGGTTGGTAGCGGAATTACTGCCACGTGGTAACATTGTGCTTATAGACGAAGACGAGCTGATATTGCTGCCTTTACGCAGAAAAAGCTTCTCAGCCCGGGTTATTAAAGTGCGAGAGAAGTATGAGCGACCACCGTCAAGAGCAAATCCGCTGCAACTGAACGAACAAAGGTTGACAGACTTGTGTAACACTACCGGAAAGGATGTGGTACGGGTTCTTGCAACGGACTTGAACCTGGGGGGGCTATATGCAGAAGAAGTGTGC
>DAOUUS010000071.1 GCA_030668065.1 Candidatus Methanophagales archaeon | reverse complement strand
TGTATGCGGTGCGGCGTAAACATGAACGCATCCACGTGTGACTCCGGATTGGACGCGAGTAGCAGGTCCTGTATATTGACCATATATATCTCTGCACTGTCAAGTACCACAAGGTTGTGAAACTTGTTCGTTTCCATGATGCCAATCGCTTTTGCTATCGAAGTATCAGGCGTTACTGTCGTTACTTCCTTTGTACATATATCTATTACGGGTTCGTCAAACATCTCTTATCACTTCTCTTTTTAATATACTCGTATTTAATGATAGTGGTAATCTTGCATTAAAGTTACAGAAAATACCTGAAACGTATTTGTATAGTAGGGGTAAAAAACCACGAGATTTCACGAGATTAACACAAGATTTTTTGGTTAACAGGGAATAAAAAACCAATAGTGTACTTAAGCCGGATCCAGAGTATTATCTTCTCATGAAAATATGTGTAATCTGTGTTTAGCAAAACAAACACCCTGAAAATGTTTTGCTATTACCTTCTCAGCAGGCATTCGCCCCGCGTCTTACAGCCCCCGCACACGGGTTCATAATCACAGCCGTTACAGTCACTGCCGCTCTTCGTCATCTCGGAAAGCGCACCTAAATTCGCCCGGATTTTATCTAAACGTTCCGTTCTCACGTTGCCCGCCGGTCGCGATAGAAAAGGGCACGCCCATACATCACCGTTCGGCTTGACATACAACATCCCCTGCCCGGCTAAACAACCACCGAAGAACCGCCCCAAAAAGCGTATTAAGCGTCTGTTCTGAATACCGCGAGATTGAAGCACGTAAGCCCAGTACTCAGGTGCTGCAACGGGAATTAAAATCGCATGCACCTCGCGCTGCTTCTTGAGTATCAAGTCTAATAGAGTCCCGAAGTCTTCCTTTCCGAGTTCAGAATCACGCCACGCCGCACCACGCCCAAAAGGCACGAACCGATAGATGAAATACGAATAGACACCGATTTTATCGCCATATTCAATGATCCGCGCGAGTTCTGCGAAATTCGGTACTGAGGCAACGATATTCAGATGTAGATAAAGATTCGCGGCTACACAGTGCTCAATACCGCTAATCACAGCGTCAAAAGCGCCTTCAACGCCTCTTATACTGTCGTGTATCGCAGGATTCATGGCGTCTAAGCCTATTACGACACCGACATCGAATTGACGCAGTAATTTCGCTACTTCGTCTGTTATTAACGTCCCATTTGTCGCGATAAAAACAGTAAGACCTAAGGATTTCGCGTATTCTATCAATTCAAAGAGGTCTTCGCGTAACAAAGGCTCACCACCCGTAAACACAAATGACCGGATGCCGGACGCTGCTACCTGGTCTATCAGCGCCATCCCTTCTTCTTTCGAGAGCTCGTCATAAGTTGCCGCTTCGCCACCGAAAGCGTGACAATGGACACATTTCAAGTTGCACCGGTCCGTCATTTCCCAGACCACATGCGGATTAAGTCCGAAACAACCTATCTGTCGCGCACCTGCACCGGCATGGAGAACGTTCTTGAGTTGTGATAGCCACCGCAGAAACGCATGTTTATGCCAGCCGGTGAGCCACGCATACAGCAGAATCATGACCAGTTGCTTCAATAGCAACTGTGGCGGGTAATAGAATGGTTTTACCCTTTTACGCTTTTCGCATACCGGCATCTCTTACTTTACATTAGACTCCAACGATATTTATCAAACTTCAACAATTAAGCGCAAGAAAGAACTTCAACTTAGTTCTATCATCACCCATTTGTCTCTGCCCTCCCATAATTTTATCGAATAGAGCGAAACGCCCAAATCTGATTGCGCCAGTTTCGTTTCTAACTGCTGTTTCAGAAATAGGGCTATATTCTCGCTTGTCGGGGTCTCCAGTATCTCGTTTAAGAACTTATGATCAACGAGTTCAAGTACTTCCCCTACATGTGCTTTCACTTCCGCGAAATCCGCCACACACCCGGTACTTCCTTTCTGCTCCCCTACAACCACTATTTCTACTTTATAGGTATGCCCATGAAGATCTTTGCATTTACCGGGATGTAACGGTAGAAAATGCGCAGCGCTAAAATCCATTGAGACACCCAATTTCATCTTCGTCATTTGCGTCTATACCTTTAATAAACAAATTATTTTAATACTGAATAAGCTCTCGTATAAAATTATACAATGTCAATAGGGAAGAACACGAAAGGCAGGAAGCTCCGGCTTTGTAAGGCGGGCAAGCAAAACAGGCGGATTCCGGCGTGGATAATGGTAAAAACCAGCAGAAGAGTGACGACACATCCGAAAAGGCGGCAGTGGAGACGTTCGAAGCTGAAAGCGTGAAGTGGTGAGTAAAGATATGGCAGAAGAAGTAGGAAAAGAAGGACGCATTTATACGATACCGTTGAGGGATGTAAAGAAGGCGCCGAGGTGGAAAAGGGGCAACAAAGCAATCGCACTGATCAGGAAATATTTACATAGGCACACAAAATCTGAGTACGTCGTTTTAGATACGAAGATAAACGAAAAGGTGTGGGAACGGGGTTCGCAGAAACCGCCATCTCGGATAAGAGTAAAAGTGACAACCGAGGAAGATATAGTCAGAGCTGAGCTTGTAGAATAGTGATGACGGCGAAGAAGGGAAAAGAGATAGAGCGATCTTTTAGTATAGAGGAGAGTCCGTATATAGGTATTTTCGCTGCTTGCACCGAATCGTTGCTTATTTTGCCTTTGAGTGCCCCGGCTAGTTTAGCGGTAGAGCTGGGACGGGCCTTAAAGGTGGCTGTAATAAAGACATACATAGCAGATACTTCTTTAATTGGTTGTTTGATTATGGGCAACTCAAATGGTTTTATCGTTTCCCAGTACACGCAGGATAGCGAAATAGAACGTATAGTAGAGTTAGCAACTGAGGAAGGATTTGAGGTGAATATTAACCGACTGCCCGATAGTGACAGGTTAAGTGCAGCGGGCAATATCATACTCGCAAATGATACAGTTGCGCTGGTGCACCCGAGTTTCTCGGAAGAGGCGGTGGAAGTGGTAAAGGATACTCTGGATGTGGAAGTCTATAAGGGCACGCTAAGCGGGTTAAACACCGTGGGTATGGCTGCGGTAGCGACAAACAAAGGCGTTCTGGCGCATAAGGATGCCACGCGCGAGGAATTAGAATTTTTAGAGCAGATATTCGAGTTGCCTGTGGACATAGGCAGTGTAAATTTCGGCGTGCCCGCAATAGGTTCCGCTTTACTCGCGAACTCGAAAGGATATGCCGCGGGGAACGAGACGACAGGCGCGGAATTGGGCAGAATCGTGGATGCTTTTGGGTTTTAGGTAGTTAAGAAACGTATTTTTTGCCACCGAGTACACCGAGAGCACCGACTATTTTCCCGCTGCTCTGTGGTCTCTGTGGCTATCATTTTCGATTTTCTTTCTCGTGTTGTACTCTCGTGGGTTTTTCTGCGCTGTTCAATTACTTCTTTCTTTTTCGATTACGCTGTTCTTTTTAACTGAAAAGGTTGAATATGCGTCGACCGGGATTTGAACCCGGGCAGTAGGCTTGGAAGGCCCAAGTCATACCCCTAGACCACCGACGCATTATAAAAGTGTAATATACATACAGATTATTAAAGCTTTCTTCTGGATATTAAAAATAATTGCACGATAAATAGAGTTCGTTTATAGTGCGGGAGGGGAGGTTAATAGCGGCAATCAAGGGGCGTAAAAGGGGAGAAATAGGAAGACGAAGAAAAATATGAAAGCGTATATATAACCTATGATGAACGTATATGGTGGTACGTGGGTTACCGGCCTCGCGCTTACTTAAAGGCCTTGTACTTAAGTACGGGGTAGAGTGACTTATAAAACAAAGAGGAGAATATGACAGAAGTAGATATCACACAACTTACCATATCTTTATTGATGGGCGTGGCTGCAGGCATAATATCAGGAATAATCTTAAAGACGAGGGATACCCCCCGACAATTTTAATAGTCGTTGCTGCCGTCTTCTTTATAATAGGTGCAGCTGCTGCAGCATATGGGTATGAACAGACAGTTCTAACAGAGATTCCTCATATAATTGGGCTATCAAAAGACGAAGCTGAGCTTAAATTACAGGAGAATAAACTTATCCCTATTTTCACAGAGCGATTCAATGACACGGAGGATAAGGACAGAGTTATCTCTCAAGATTTATCACCGGGGCTGCGAGTCAAAAAAGGCTCAGAAGTACATTTTGTTGTTAATAAAGGACCATCAGTACGTATCATTGATGATATGGATAGTACGTCATGCTGGGAAACGGGCAAAGACGATAAAGGGTCTTCAATAAATATTAAATCAGTACTTGGGAGGACTGGTAATGCCATTGAAATTTCCTATGATTTGAAAGAGGAGGGGTACGTAACAATGTATAAGGAAATTGATCCAGAGATATTATCTGGAACAGAGGCAATAATTTTTTTTATAAAGGCAGTGGTGAGTCCAATACAATTCAGCTTGGACTGAAATATATAGATGTCGATGAAACAATCTTTGGTGTTTCATCAGATCGAAAAACGGTCGTAGAGGATTGGGTATGTATTGAAGTACCATATACCCGTTTTGATTGCTGGTGGCCTGATGTCAGCTGTCAATACTATGGGGATACATTAGACTTAAGGAATGTGGGAAAAATAGGATTTGGCATTCAAAACTACCCACGAGATGGTGATGTAAATGGTTCTGGAAGGTTGATAATTGATGATGTTTACGGAATTAAATCATAGAGTAAATGAGCCGGCATGTGTGTTATCGGCCCAATCGGATGCCACCGAATTCATTGCGGGGTGGGAGGCTGGGGCTCCTTGCAATGGAGCAACGCCATCGGAGAGCCGTTATACGGGAAATCCGTACGTACGGTTTGATGAGGGGACGGAGGTCGTAAGACCTCCTCCTACTCTGCGACACAATATAAAAAGTTAGTCCGTAGATTGCTACAATAGCTGGTTTTTATCTCGTCCAATAGATTGTCTGTAATGTCGCTATGGGAAATTGAACGATTGTGTGTAGCAAAAAGGGTGCTGGTAAAAAATACCTTGTGTTTTATAATGGCGAAAGTCAAGTTTTGAGGATGTTTTATTTAATTTAAATGTACAACACCCATTAAAATACATAGAACATGGAAGAAACGACATACAGCGCTAAGGATATACAAGTGCTAAAGGACTTAACTGCGGTGCAAAAGCGACCCGCAATGTATATTGGTGACACAACGTCACGGGGACTCCACCATTTAGTAAACGAAGCAATAGATAACAGCGTAGACGAAGCGTTAATAGGCTTTTGTGACACAATAGACGTGATAATCCACGAAGATAACTCCATAACGGTACGCGATAATGGACGAGGAATTCCAGTTGACACACATGTAGAATACAACCTTTCAGGTGTGGAAGTGGTAATGACGAAGCTGCATGCCGGCGGTAAATTCGATGATAAGGTTTACAAAGTGGCTGGTGGGCTGCATGGCGTGGGAATTTCGGTTGTGAATGCGCTCTCAACGTGGCTGGAGGTAGAAGTGGTACGGGAAGGCCGGAGATATTACCAGCGATACGAGCATGGTAAGCCGACATGTGAGTTAAAAGAATTGATTGGTTTGGATGCAGAAGGCTCTGCACAGGGGACAAAAGTGACTTTCAAACCGGATGACACTATTTTCAGCGTTCACGAATTCGATGCCCACATTTTAGCGACTCGAGTGAGAGAGCTAGCTTTTTTGAATCCCGGGCTTTCGCTTTTATTGAAAGATGAACGAAGCGGCGAGTCGAAGACTTTTAAGTATGAAGGTGGATTAGTTTCGTTCCTGGACTATATAAACAGGAATAAGCACGTGTTGCACAAACCAATAACGTTTGAAGCCGATAAAGATGATGTAAGGGTAGGGCTTGGGCTGCAATATAACGACAGCTATTCGGAAAATATCTTCTCGTTCGTGAACAACGTGAAGACAATAGAAGGCGGTAAGCACGTAAGTGGGTTCAAAGCAGCGTTGACCCGGGTGATAAACGAGTACGGCAAAGCGAACAACCTGCTTAAGAAAGTCAGTTTAGATGGCGATGACGTGCGAGAGGGACTCGTGGTTGTGATAAGTATAAAGTTGAAAGACCCGCAATTCGAGGGGCAGACAAAGACAAAACTCGGAAATAGCGAAGTAAAAGGCATTGTGGAATCTGTTGTGCGTGAACACCTGTGGGAGTTTCTGGAAGAGAACCCAAAGGATGCGGATAATATAATACGAAAAGCGTTAGAAGCTTCGAGAGCGCGAGAAGCGGCTCGGCACGCACGAGAAATAGTACGTAAGAAAGACTTTTTAATGGATTCGTTACCCGGTAAGCTCGCGGATTGTTCTGAGAAGGACCCTGCGAAGAGAGAGATATATATAGTAGAGGGCGACTCAGCCGGCGGTTCCGCGAAGCAGGCACGCGATAAAAACTTTCAGGCGATCCTACCCATTCGTGGTAAGATATTGAACGTGGAGAAGGCGCGATTAGACAAGGTATTGAAGAGTACTGAAATCCGGACACTCGTGACTGCACTGGGTGCGGGCATCGGCGAGGAGTTCGATTTAGAAAAATCACGTTATGACCGGGTAATCATAATGAGCGATGCGGACGTTGACGGTGCGCATATAAGAACTCTGCTGCTTACTTTCTTCTTCCGGTACATGCAGGAGTTAGTTCGCACGAACCACATATATGTGGCGTTGCCACCGTTGTATATGGTAAAGAAACGAAAAGAGACGCGGTATGCCTTTTCGGATGAAGAATATGCACAGGTTCTGAAGGAGTTGGACGTGAAGGAAGGAGACACGGGTGTTAAGATCCAGCGGTATAAGGGTCTGGGAGAGATGAATCCAGATCAATTGTGGGAGACGACAATGAATCCCGCCACGCGGTGCATAAAACGCGTTAATTTTGAAGATGCCGCGGAAGCAGACTGGATATTCACGGTCTTGATGGGCGAAGATGTGGAACCAAGGAGGAAGTTTATACAGGAGCATGCAAAGGAAGTGATGAATTTAGATATTTAGCCCATTTGACAGGCACAGAAAACAAGAAAGCATAAGATCCAACTAAAATGATTATTGACACTGATTCACGCAGATTAACGCAGAAGAAATTAAATCCGTGTGAATCCGTGTGAATCTGCGTCGTAAATAAGTAGAAGTTATACTTTATATACAAAAGAAAAGGTGTGAAGCCATGAGTGCACGAAAGAAGATAGAAGAGCTGAGTACTATTATCTTGCTCTTTATCTTAGCCTTTACCATACGCTTTATTGGTGGTACCTGGGAAACCAAGTGGGATAACGATGCTTATATGGCAAGGCAGGCAGAATATATCTATTCTTTTGGACACCCGGCAGTTCCTGACCCGTTCAGTTCAGCGCCGTTATATCAGCCCGGTATGGCTTATCTTCTTGCATTCGTGGGCTGGTTGATTGACCTTATCCCGTACAAATTCGCGCAGTCGAGCATGATTATCGCTGAGGGTCTGGTGCCACCCTTACTCGGTGCAGCTACCGTG
>DAOUUS010000288.1 GCA_030668065.1 Candidatus Methanophagales archaeon | reverse complement strand
GGGGTTTTATGCCTTTCAGTGTAATCTTGAATTGGTAGACCTGGTTGTATTTCTTTTTCATTGTGTTCCTTCCGTTATGAATATTAAGGGGCTGCATATTTATAATACTTCCGGTTTTTTGCCCCCTTAAAGTTTTTAGTGTGATGCACTTGCGTATAATTTCGATATATGCGCAATGCGTATATACCCCTTTTGGATGTTCTTTCTCATCCACGTAATAAACTTAGTTTCTGGTGTTCCTCACGCACTTCAACCCTCTTCTTTCCATATTCCAATAAACACAAACTCGCGGTGATGAACAGCATATCTCCATGTATTCCCCGGCAACTTTCGATGCGATTATCGGCTTGTGTCCCGAATATCGCCTTCAGCATCGTTTCGGCATCTTCAAGTATCTTGCCCGATGTGTAATCCGCCACATTTGCCATTCTTTCACCCTTTATATTCCGTGCTCAACACCGTTTTTATATGCTCTGCTGTCTTCTCACCCACATTCTCAACCTCCATCAATTCCTCTTTTGTAGCTTTCATAATGCGGTCAACAGTCTTAAACCGTCTTAGCAGATTCCTTGTCGTCACGATACCAATATTAGACAATGCCGAGATGAAATATTCCTGCTGCTCTTGTAACGATGCCGATGGCTTCTTACCATGAGGATTCGGCTCATTTTTAGTCGGCATTTGCTCGCGCTTCGCAATCACATATATTAAAGATGCTGTATCCGCAACGTCCCGCGTTTGTAATATAGGCACCGAGTAATCAATGGCAATGGTGGCCATTACAGCCCTCACCACATTCGGATGCACGTTCCTCTGCCCGTATATTGATTCACCCTCAATAATAAGCAGCGGCTTTTCATACTCGGTCTTCAACCGATGAATCTGCTCTAACAAATTCCTGCGCTTATTTACTAGCGAGTCAAGGAAATCAGTCGTGCTTTTTCGCTCTATGCAGACACGATCAGATACGATGTAGTCACCCACACCCAAATTCTGCAATTTCAGGTCCACACCCGCTTTTGCCAGGAATTTCGCGATGCCCGACCTTGTCTCTCTCGGGTCCACAAAGATAGTCAATATCGAATCGTCACCAAACGCGGTTATTTGCTTCTGTCCATCTTTCTGTGGCTGCAGCCCGATAGCCACGTCCTCCCGGTGCACCGTTTCTTTCGCCGTTCTATCGGGTTCCAGATCCATAGTCCGCATCTCGCTTATTCGTTTCCGCATTGCACGCTCTTTGCTCCTGCTCATCCAGTAGTAAGCTTCGTCCTTCGTGTCTTTTGCTATTAGCACGATTACTTTCCCTACTTTCTTCCGTGCCGTCCTGCCTTTACGCTGTATGCTCCTTATCGCAGACGGAATAGGCTCGTAGAAGATTACGAGGTCGGTAGCCGGAATATCCAACCCCTCCTCAGCCACGGAAGTAGCAATTAAAACGTTGTAAACTCCGCTTTTAAACTTAATTATAATCTCTACCTGCTCCTTTTGCTTCAAGCCCTTGTCCTCTACCTTTGATGCCTGCCCGATGAACTTAACAGCTCTTATACCTTCAGTTTCCGCATTTATGCCACGTAAAGCAGACATTACCATCTCCGCTGTATCACGGTAATTGGTGAACACAATTATTCTTGTCTCGGGATTGACCCGCATCTCCTCTCGCAGTATCTGTATCAGTGCGTCCAGCTTTGGGTGCTCGCCTTCGTATGCTGCTACCGTACTCATCACGGCCACGAATTTGTCGTCCTTAAACAACCTCTTTGCCGCTTTGCTACCCGTTTTTGATTGTGCTTCCGTCTTCAACCGCTCAAAATAGCGTTTCAATGCGAATATGCCCTGCGTCTCTATCAAATCAATCGCATGTTTTATCTTTAGCACTTCCGCTTGCAAAGACAACGCTTTGTATAAGTCAGCATGCTTCTGTACCGCCAATTGCGCCTCTAATAGTTTACGTAACTGCAAAAGATCGGTTTTTGTTATTTCTCGACCCCTTTTCTTCCTTATAAAGCCAAGCTTTCGTAATTCGTTTACTCTTACTTCTAATACCTCATCTAATATCCGTTTCTGTGCCTTTATCTCTTCCGGAACGTTTACGGCACGCCATTCAAACTCTTTTTTGTGTATATACGGTGCTACATCGGAATCGTACTCCGTGCGGCTTTCTACTCGCGTTACACCCATAGATACGCAAATCTCCTTTATCTTGTCCTTGTCACTACCCGGAGATGCTGTCATGCCCAATACCAGTGGCTCGCTCGCGTGTTCCGCATACTTCTCGGCTATGTAAACATACGAGTAG
>DAOUUS010000259.1 GCA_030668065.1 Candidatus Methanophagales archaeon | reverse complement strand
GCAGTTCTTTAGTTTGGGTATAAAGGAATAAAATGACCGAAGTACATCGTGAAAAGGTGTTGTTATATGAAAAGCATGGCAAAGTTGCAACGGTAACTTTAAACCGACCGAAAGCGTTGAATGCGTTGAATACCGGTGTATTAAAGGATTTACGAGATGCGTTGGTGGATGCCGAAGCCGATGCAGATATTCATGTGATCGTATTAACGGGTGCGGGTGACCGAGCCTTCTGTGCCGGTGCGGACATACCAGAATTGGTTGCTAAAAGTGCTATTGAGGCAAGGGACTGGTCTCTGTGGGTTCAGGGAATAACGAGCTACATGGAACGGTTGCGGAAACCGATTTTAGCGAAGATAAACGGGTTCTGCTTAGGTGGTGGCCTGGAACTCGCAATGGCCTGTGATTTCAGGATTGCTACCGATAAGTCGTTATTTGGGCTGCCTGAGGTAAACCTGGCAATTATTCCGGGTGGCGGGGGCACACAACGGCTGACGAGGTTGATAGGTAAGACAAAGGCATTGGAATTGCTCATGACCGGTACACAAATAGATGCGGAAGAGGCGTTACGGCTAACGCTCGTGAATAAAGTCGTTCCTGTTGATGTGCTGGATGCTGCTGTTGAGGCGGTCATCAAAGAGCTACGCAAAAAGAGTGCCGTTACGCTTGGGCTACTGAAACTCGCGGTGAATAACGGATTAGAAATGAGTCTGGAACAGGCGTTGTATTACGAAGCGGAATGCTTTGGATCTGCACTGGCAACTGAAGATAGTCGTGAAGGGCTTAAAGCGTTTTTAGATAAGCGTAAGGCAGAATTCAAGGGTAAGTGACGGTGATAAGGAAGAACGTGATTGTGGACACGAATGCACTGTTCATACCGCGTGAATTTGGCGTTGATATATTTCACGAGCTTGAACGGTTGGGATATTCGCATATAATCGTGCCAAAGGCGGTGCTAAACGAATTAGAGCGGTTAATGCAAAAACCGGGTTTGAAAGGCAAAGCGAAGCTAGCAGCGAAGATTGGCTATTCCCTGGTGCTTAAGTATGCTTCGGGGAGGGGTGGACGGTACAATGTCTCGATTGTTGGTGGCAGAGACGAGAATAGGGATACCGATAAGTTGATTGCAGAGCTGGCAACGAAGTTGGATGCTGCGGTATTTACAATAGATGATGATTTGAAGCAGGAGTTGACGCATGCGGGAGTGCAAACGGTGTATTTAAGAGGCAGGAATCGGTTGGAGGTGAGTGAGTGAGTTTGTGAGTTTGTGTAACTATTTCACTCTAAAATCCAGGGTAGTTTACTATTTTCAACGGAGGCCTTAAAAGATGGCTACAGTAGTAGAAACGTTTTATAGCAAATCTATTTTTAAAAATGGTTCCGATTGTAAAGAAGATAAAAGGGCATGAATATAGTTACGAACAAAGAAGGACCTGAGGAATCTAAGAATGGTTATAGGGGAAGTTGTTGATGAGTACAAATAACAGTGGTAATATGTTACCAATGCAAAATTAGCCCGAATAATGCGAGTAGTCTGCGTGGAATCGTGGTAATCCGAAAATAGCATATCCTTGCCGTGTAAGTGCATCAGGATAACGATTTATGAAGAAACTACATCGGTTTTTGGTGTAAAATATATATGGATGGAAAACAAATTAAATGTGGTGAAAAGAAAAGGGCATGGAATATCCTTATATAGTCAAAGAGACTAAGGTTTGCGGTGGGCGTGCTGTCATTGTAGGGACTCGTATTTCTGTTAGTTCACTCATAGAATACTATCAGCGGGGAATTAGCGTTGAAGAGCTTTTAGATGAGTTCGAGTATGTTCCACCGTTGTATATTCACGCCGCTTTTTTGTACTATTACGAGCATCAAGATGAAATAGTGAAAGAGATAGACCAGGGACAAAACGAAGAGCTTTGGCAAGAGAAATATCCAGGTGTGAAAAGGCTTCAAACAATGCCGTTCTGTTAACCCATAATGTGCAGGATTTCCCACGCATTCATTACGAATGGATAACCACGGACAAACATCATGCTGGGATTATTATTGCGAGACGGTTTTCTATTGGCGAAATTATCCTGCAAACAACAAGGCTTGCGGCAGTCTTATCTCCTGATGCTATGAAAGATAGACTGGAGTATCTGAGTAATTGGTAGGTTTCTATACTCATTTGAATCCAATGCGAGAGTAGCCCTTATCGTCAATGTTTAGTAATGGCATTATGTTGTAAAAAATCGAGCAATTCACGGGCCAGTTCACCCTGACTTTAGTGATTACAAGGTTGGATAGTACCAGTTCCCACGGCAAAAACGGATACAGAAAACTACCCTGGATCTTCGAGACTTATATCACTAGAAATTCGATTGTGTCAAAAAACTCGTTACGTTTAGCTCGTCCATTCGTGCCTTTTCGTCTTAGCACCACTTCTGTTTTATGATAAACGCCACTACTTTCTCTGCGCACTCATTCACACACATCTTTTCGCTATCCACCACAACCTCGGGATTATCGGGCGCTTCGTACGGCACGTTAACACCCGGCACGGTGGCACCTACGGTTTTTGCTGTTTTGTATATACCCGCGGGCGCGTGTGCCGCTTTCCTGATCTTTTCTCGTTCTATGCACGTATCTAAAG
>DAOUUS010000046.1 GCA_030668065.1 Candidatus Methanophagales archaeon | reverse complement strand
GGCAACAATGACAACCGGTGTTGCGTGGTCCGGCGGAGGAGAGTCGCCATTGTCGTATGAGTACGAGCGAGAAGTACAGGAGATGATGAGTGCTAATGTCGAGAAGAAATTGGGGGAACTCAAGACTGAGCTAGAAAGAATAGGGTTAAAGGTGAGCGTAAAAACGCCTGAAGGGACTCCGTTTAAGGAAATACTTAAAATCGCAGATGATGAAAACGTTTCGCTCATTGCACTCGGTTCTCATGGCAAGAGCAATATCGCGGATCGGCTGCTGGGTTCGGTATCTGAGAAGGTGATTAGAAAATCCAAGCAACCTGTTCTGGTTGTAAAAAGGGCTCAAAAATAGGTTAAAAATCTGAATAACCAGTGATGAATACACTTAGCGTCACTTCGGTCTACACCTACACCCCTGCCCGACATCCAGCCGGTGGCTGCTACCACATTCATTACGGGGTGGCATGGTCGGTGCACCGCACTTCTTTTTAGTGAACAAACACTATCCTTCGTAAATCTCTCGATATTTCTTCTCTACATCCTCGGTCGTCACATGCGTATATATCATCGTAGTCTTCAAGTCGGCATGACCCGCGAGGTGCTGAAGCCGAGCAATATCAATCCCTTTTCGCCATGAATTCGTGATAAAGAAATGACGAAAGGAATGGCACGAAACGTTCTTCTCGATGCCCACCTGCTGAGCATACTTCTTCGGCAGCCTCTGAATCTGTCTGTACGAGACGTTTCTGAAGACGTGATCTTCGGGCGTCATCTGCGCCGTGTACCGCTTCATAAGCCCGATAGTGGCATCGTCCACGAGTACCTCCCGCCGTACATATTTCCTCTGCTTCAGTGAATATACCCACATCCTCTTGTTTTGGAAATCAATATCCTTCTTTTGTATCCCATACATCCACGTACCTTGCTTATGGACACCATAAAGCTCCCCTATACGGATACCCGTCCTCGCAAGTAGCCGTAGTATTAAATAGTCACGTTCATTTACGATGGCAGCATCCAGGATGTTATTCAGCTCATCTTCTGTAATTGGGTCGGGTGCTCGTTTTGGCATGGGTTTACATTCTTGGTCTAATATTTAGGATTGAGCACTTTTATGCCCAGTGTTGCCGCTTCTGCTTCTATCTGTTCCCTCTTTCTCCCGCCTACTCCTGATGCTACTCGTACGGCTATTTCGCCTGGCACCGCCTTGGCAAGGTCATTCGTATTGAAAATACGCACTTCCCGCATCCCACAAGGATGTAATCCCCTTTCCTCTTTCTTCCTTCGGTAGCCCACTTGCACCATTGCACCCTTCGCGGATACATGCGCGCGCATCTTGTTATCATGCCCTCGCGGTCTTCTCCAGCTTTTACTCAGCTTCTTCTTTTTCCACCAGCCATATCTTGCGAATTTCGGTTTTCTCCTCTTAGTCATTTATCATCCACCTATTTTTCTTCCCTTCACTCTTGCGCTCTGAACAAAACTATCTTTCTTATTGCATATAAAAAACAACAAAAGCACGCTTTACCAAAGAGTGGATATACGCTATTATACAAAAAATGTTGCTATTGTTTCACACTTCTCGGTCCACAAATGAACTCCTGTCTGTACTGCTAACTCTTAATGGCAGAAATACGTGAGTTTGCGCTATCGCCTGTGCTCCCTTAATACTCTATGTGGTACACCATGCGCTATTATCTCTACGGGGCATTGATAAGTGGCTTCAAGGTCTTCCGCGGTCACCTCTTTTGTGTTATGGTAGAACAGCCTACGGTTAAGACATGCAATTTTGTCCACGTAAATGGAGACGGCACTGATGTCATGCGATACTAAAACAACCGCCATTCGCTGCCGCAGTTCCTCAAAGAGTTCATAAAGCTCGGTCTGCATCGGAGAATCTACACTTGCTAACGGCTCGTCCAGCAGGAGCAGTTTCGGCTCGGTCACCAACGCACGCGCGATGAACACACGCTGTTGTTGTCCACCGGACAGTGCACCGATTTGCGAATCTTTAAAATCGAGCATCTCCACTGTCGCCAGGGCATCATGCGCAAGCTTCTTATCCTCATCACTATACCGTTTAAACCGCCTTATATTGCCTAAACGCCCCATCAACACCACGTTCCAGACGTTTACCGGAAAATTACGGTCGAAAATGCTGTGTTGTGGTACATAGCCAACCCATCGCCTCTTCCTTTCGGGCGTATCACCAAAAACTGTGACGTTTCCGCTATTTGGCTTCACCAATCCCAACACGACTTTGAGCAGGGTAGTTTTTCCGCCACCGTTGGGCCCTATTATACCAAGGAAGTCATGCTGCTTTATCGAGAGGTTTACCTCTTCAAGTATCGGCACACCACTAAACTGTACCCCTACATCTTCTAACTTTACTATTGTACTTTCGTGCGGCATAATTAATCATTCCAGTTCTCTCGCGAGAGAAATTGTTACATTGCGCATGTTTGCGATATAGTCACGTGGAATCGGATTTATAAAGGCTGTTTGCCCGCCAATCTCACGTGCAATCGCTTCAGCATCTTCTGTTGCAAATTGTGGCGCCACGTAAACATACGACAAGTTGTAGTCCCGTGCGTTATCTATACAATCCCGGATTACTTTTGGGGTTGGCGCTTTCCCTTTATGTTCAATCGCTATTTGCGTTAGATTATAGTCCTTAGCGAAATACCCAAATGCGGGATGGTAGATCATAAATACGCGTTTTGTAGCGTTTTTGGCCAGCCTATCGCGGATGTACGTGTCGAGCGTATCAAGCTCTTGCAAGTAATTATCGCGGTTCGCGGTATAAAAAGTAGCATTGCCGGGGTCAAACGCGACAACTCCATTGCAGATATTCGTAACCATGATTTTGGCATTGCTAGGAGAATTCCAGATGTGCGGGTCCTTTCCCTGTTTTGTAATACCGTAAGAGCAGTTAACAACCTGCATTTCGGGATTGACACCAATAATCTTGTCCAGCCAGGTCTGCTCGAATTCCACGCCCGAGCCTACTTTTAAGTATATCTTCGCCTTGCTGACTTCCATTAACTGACCCGGTGTTGGTTCATAGGTATGAGGACTCGCTCCCGGCGGTATCATGACCGTAACCCGCACTTTGTCGCCTGCTACTTGATGCACGAAATCCGCTTGTGGTAGTATAGTCACAACCACCCCTATTGCTTCTTCATCTGCTACTCTGCCTCTATCCGGGTTAGTGTAAATGTACGTGGCACTCACGGCGATCATGCAGATGACCGCAAACAACATTACAACTAATATCCCCCTTCGCTTTTCCATCTTTACCCCTTCTCCTTTACAGCTAGTCTGGTTTAGTAATAGGTATTAATAGCTTTTAAACAAATTGTTAATAATATCTTGGGGTGTATTTATATAGAGATTAATAATAGCTATTCACCCGTACAAAGCAAAACAAAAAAGCACGAAAAATGGCAATTGTCAGCATATCACTAAACGAAGGGATATTGGATGAAATAGACAAACTACAAAATGAGCTTGGCTTTTCTGGTCGCTCGGAAGTGGTAAGAGCAGGGGTGAGGATGTTACTCGCGGACAATCGGGATAAAGCGGTTTTAGAAGGCAAGCTCAATTCCGTGCTATTGCTCATACATGCACAGAAAGTGGAAGATACAGTAACCGAGATAAAGCACGAATTTGAGGACATCATAAGTACGCAGATTCATAACCACTTACGCGAGGACAAATGCCTCGAAGTATTCATTCTGGAGGGTGACGCAGCGCGGATAAAGCAATTGGTCCGGTATTTCCAGACGAGTCGAAAGATGGACTATGTTAAGTTGATAGTGGCATGATACGGTAGTTTCGGTATTTCAAAAAGCTCGTGGATTTTATAAACCGTCCTGATATTAAGTGAATATGGACCCTACGATTATCCTCTATGCGATATGGCTGATGCTGCCTGCGTACATCACGAATCTGAGTGCGGGGTTCTTCAAAGGGAAAACACCCATAGACCGCGGTATTTATTGGGGTAAAAACAGGTTGCTGGGTGAGGGTAAGACTTATGAAGGCTTCTTGAATGGCACCGCTTGCGGAGTCCTATGTGGTATAATCCAACAACCCTTTTCCCACTCGTTCGGGCCTTTCCCTTTTTGTTTAGTCCCGATTTTTTGCTTAGCCGTCGGTGCGATGCTTGGTGACCTCCTGGCTAGTCTCGTAAAGCGGCGCGTGGGGCTGAAAAGAGGTGCACCGTTCCCTATTGTGGACCAACTGGACTTTGTGGCGGGCGCGTGGCTGCTTCTGTTCCTGTTTGCACGAGATTGGTTCATTGACACTTTCACTCTGGAAATAATCATTATTGTAGTTATAATTACGCCCCTACTGCACTTACTTACAAATTACATCGGCTTTAAACTGGGGCGAAAAGAGGTGCCCTGGTGATACAACAGCGAAAAAGGGAAAGATATATATAGTGCTTCTATCCTCTTTAGGTTGGTGTACGGATGGCGAAGAGAAGTGAAATGACTAAGGAAGGCAGTAGCGAGAGGGCGAACTAAAAGCGGAAGGGAGAGAAATAGTGATGACATGGTTTTTAGCTGAACATTATCCGGTGCTTGTGATTGTAATCTCGATGTTTGCAGCATTTACTATCTTAATCGCCGGTTGGCTAAACAAGAAAGTCGCGTTTCCTATTTCGTTAGCTACCATATTCATACAACTGTTGATGGCGTTCTCTATGCTGAAACGCGTCCTGGCTGAAGGGCCCATACATTACAAATTGGGTGGCTGGGCACCGCCATGGGGCATAGAATACGTAATAGATACGTTTAATGCTTATGTACTCATCGTGATTCTACTTCTTAGCTTTATTTGTGCTATATATTCAAAACGAAGCGTAGAGAAGGAGCTACCGCTTAAGATAGTTCCGTTCTATTCGGTATTTCAACTACTTATCACAGGTTTATGTGGCATAGTTGTGACAGGGGATATATTCAATCTGTACGTATTCCTGGAAATATCGGCATTAGCGTCATACGCATTGATAGCAGTTGCCGGTGGAAGAGCGTTAAAAGCGAGTTACAACTATGTGATTATGGGCTCTATGGGTGCCTGCTTCTACCTGCTAGGTGCGGGTTTCTTGTACGCGGTCACCGGCACGCTAAATATGGCAGATCTTTCGGCACTGCTGCCACCGCTGTATGGGAACAGAGCAGTGCAAGCAGCGTTTGTGTTCTTTGCTGTCGGGATGGGCATAAAGATGGCGCTATTTCCGTTACATGTATGGCAGCCGGACGCATATACGTACGCACCTTCTGCGGTAAGTGCGATAATCGCAGCTACGATGTCCAAAGTTTCTGTATATGCCTTAATAAGAGTTATTTTCTCCGTGTTCACAATCAAGTTCTTGCAGAGCTATGGCGGTGTGGAAATTGCACTCTGCTGGATTGCGGCGATAGGCATAATAGCAGGGTCGGTACTCGCGATACAACAGACAAAATTGAAGCGGATGCTTGCATATTCCAGCATTGCCCAGATAGGCTATATCGTGCTGGGAATAGGGCTGGCACCAATTTCGGCATGGGGCCTTGTCGGTGCGATTGCGCACATCTTAAATCATGCGATAATGAAAGGCTGCCTGTTTTTGGCGGCGGGTGCATTCATCTATAAATTGAACCTCTGGGATATAAAGGATTTTGAAGGGTTAGGGAAGAAGATGCCATTTGCAAGTGCGGCATTCACTTTAGCTGCGATTGCCATGATTGGTGTGCCCCCGTGTACGGGCTTTGCCACGAAACTGTTTTTACTTTTTGCATCTTTAGAGGCTACGGCAACTATGCCTATTTCCGGTTACGCATTTGTGGTTATACTCATGATCAGTACACTTCTGAACCTTGCTTATTTCTGGCGAATAGTTGACCGTATTTATTTTGTCAACTCAGGGAATGGGCATCATCACGACACGAAGAAAGCGGATGTGCCGCTCAGTATGGTTGTACCAATGTTATTACTCGCGGTTCTTTGTATTGTCGTGGGTATTTTATGGCTTACAGGCGTGTTTGCACCTATGATGGACCAGATGTTATGTGAATTGGGTGTAGGGGGGATGCCGCAATGGTAGAGATGCTTACGCCACTGTTAGTCCTTTTGTGCCCGTTAATAGCAGCTCCTTTAATATTTTTATTAGGTAAATGGCCGAATATACGGGAAGGAGTGGCAATCATAGCGAGTATAGCGACTTTTTCGCTCGTTCTGTCCATGATACGTCCGGTTTTAGATGGCGACGTTATCAGATGCACCTTTAGCCAGACTTTATTACCGGGCTTGGGAATTGGCTTAAAAGTAGATGCGTTCGGTATGTTATTCGCACTCACTTCTTCTTCTCTCTGGATATTGGTCACGTTCTATTCCATAGGCTATATGAGGTCGTTGAAGGAGCATGCACAGACTAGATTCTATTTTAGCTTCGCTCTTGCCATATTCGGTGCTTTGGGCATTGCAATGTCCTCGAATTTGCTCACGCTATTCATTTTTTATGAGATTTTAACTGTCTCGACATATGCTCTGGTTGTTCACGATCAGACAGCAGAGGCTTTGAGCGCGGGTCATAAGTATTTCGCGTATCTGCTCACCTCGGGCTGTTTCTTCCTGTTTGGGTTGGTGATGGTTTACTATCTTACAGGGACCACGGACTTCACGAATGGTGGTATAGCTGCGCTTGCGGCTCTTAATCCTGCACATAAGTGGACGCTGATAATTTTGTTCGTCTGTTTCCTTTTTGGGTTCCTGAAAGCGGCGTGGATGCCGTTCCATTCATGGTTACCCGCAGCGATGGTGGCGCCGACACCTGTAAGTGCGTTATTGCATGCAGTAGCAGTGGTGAAAGCGGGCGTGTTCGGAATCGTCCGGATTGTGTGTTTCATATATGGTGTGGACTTGATGACCTCGCTTGGACTGGGTCTGCTACTTGCATGTATCGCGGGCTTTACAATGATCGTTTCCAATTTGTTTGCCATCGGTCAAGACAATTTGAAAAGAAGACTTGCATATTCTACCATAAATCAGTTGTCCTACATACTTTTGGGTGCGGCTTTGTTAACAGAACCAGGAATACGGGGTGCAATGATGCACATTCCGTTCCACGGCTACATGAAGATAACGCTTTTTATGTGTGCCGGTGCGATAATGGTGGCTACCGGTAAGAAGAACATAAGTGAGATGGGTGGCATAGGGAAGACAATGCCGATAACGATGCTGGCATTCACCATAGGTGCGCTTGGAATGTGTGGTATTCCACCTGTTGTGGGCTTCATAAGTAAATGGTATTTGTGCATGGGTACGTACGTGGCATACGAAACTATTTCACCTGTGATGATTATATTCCTGTTCGTCCTTTTGATTGCGTCTTTACTGGATGTTGTTTATTTCTTCCCGATATTACATACCGCATTCTTTAAGGAACCGGAGGGTGCGGTAGCAGAGCCAAAAGTGAAAGAATCCACTTCTCTTGTGGTCATTCCGTTAGCGATAACCGCGATTTTTTCGGTTATCTTCTTTTTGGCTTTCATCTTGAGACCGGTGGAGATGCTCGCACCGTATGTAGATATGCTTTCAATGTACATATATGACCTTGTGGATGTCGCGATAGGAAATGTGATACCGTCGTAAGTACTCGCGGCATACGTATGTCCTTTCTGTAACTATTCTCTATCTGGTTAGCCTCAAGCAAAACGTTACCACACGGCGAACTCTATTTTCTTATGCTTTTCGTAATCGCCAAAAAATGATTATGGAAATTATGTAAGAGGTCACACCTAACATTAAAAGGACATAACTTTTAATGGACTCGGCAGCATACACATCTATAGCATTATCATACAGAAAGAAAAACACCGTCCCAAATAAAAAGCTAACGCTAGCTTCAATCTTTAAGAATCTGCGTTCAATCGCGTTTTCGTGATTTTTTTGATTTTTATCTTCTTCATTACCGCTCATCACTTCACCACTTATTTTTTTTACTCGTTATGTACATATTCCGCCATTAAATAATAGGTTATAATCCCTTTATATCTCCCCCATCGTTCAGTAAATTTCCGGACGTCCGCTTCACTCATGAGTTTATCGTCATTATAAAAATGCGAAATTGCCTTTCTTACACCCAGGTCGCCGGAAGGATTCACGTTTTCAACATCAATGGAAGTTACAATTACACTTTCCGCTGTCCATCGTCCCATGCCCCGAAAAGAAGTTATTTTATCAACAATCTGCTCATAATCGCACTTTTTCAGGCTCTCGGGGTAAAACTCGCCTTTTGCAACAACCTGCGAGAAATCACGAATATACTCCGCTTTCCGTTCGCTCAATTTACAATCTTTTAAACTTTTAACAGGGGATTTTGCCAGTTCTTTTGGTGACGGGAACTCCCAGAATTCTTTAGTACCAACCCGGATACAATCGCCATATCTTCTGACAATAAGTGATACCATATGACTGGCTACCGTCAATGAAATTTGTTGTTGCACTATTGCGACAATAATCGCTTCATAGACTGTGCTGTAGTAGCTCGGCCTTAAGCCATAATTATTGTTCCTGACCCTACTCAAAATCGGGTCGGAATTCATGAATTCATAGCACGGTTTCAAATCGTATTCCATGTCAAAAACCCATTTTATTTTAGCAATGGCTTGTTCTCGTTCATTCTTAGTGACAGAAGAATAAAATGTAGCCTTTAATTTCGGGCTATCAATATCATCATTTAGTTCGATTTCAACCGGAACCAAAATATCATTTTTTAGTCGGAACGCCCGCCTGTAAATACCTTTTTCATATATGGCGGGCGATGGTTGAAGATCGCCTAAGCTGTAATGTTCAAAATGAGTCTTTATATCGTAGGGTGGCTTTGGTTCAATAGTTACGGTCTCCATGATGCCGCGTTTTTCACCTTGCATTATTGCTCCACATATTCCGTTGCCCCGTTATAGGTGTTATCTCTAATTTTCGTTTCATTTTCTGAGATCATAGAATACTATATTTCGCCTATTTTGTCTTCTTCGACATATTACGCAAAACAATATTTACCTATTTTCTGTTGGTCAATTCCAACTTCCTACCCCAGTTTCTTCTTCTTTTGG
>DAOUUS010000040.1 GCA_030668065.1 Candidatus Methanophagales archaeon | reverse complement strand
TAAATAGTTTCTCCCAATCGTTATCCTATTTCTCAATAATTTGTGGTGGGCTAAAGTCTTCTAAAAATGGTCTTAGTTTTTCGATGGGGGCAATCGTATGTGGCATGGCTTGTTTATTAGAAACGGATTCTAACATTCCCCATAACAAATCTTGCACGGATTGGATTTTGCATTCTTTCCAACTATTAATGTGCTTGTCAAGCATGTTTTCATCAATAAGATCAAATGAAAGTAGATACCCATGAGCTTCATCAAATATCTTCCTATAAACGGTTACTTTGTTTGTCATTACGTCCACCTATTATTCAAAGATTCTATGGTGTATAACACAGATCTATCTGCAATGCTTCGTATGTACACACGCTGTGAAATATTCATCTCCTCTAAGTCCCCCTATTCTTTTTATCCCCCTCTTTAACTTTACATGTGTTTATTGACGACAAGATAATAAAAAGCTATGGGGTCAAAATTTGGTCGCTCACCTCTATCATATCGAGAACACGCATCTTTTACATCTGTTTCTTTAACCCTCGACCAATCAATACGGCCTGGTGATGTTGCATCAGCTTTAGCAACCCTCCACAAATGTAAGCGCTTTTATATAATCCTCACCCCAGGGTCCCTCCGTTACACCTCTCTGCAGTGCATCTGACAATTCTTCTTTTATATCCTTTAATATCTGTAGCAGTTCCGGGCAAAAGTCGGGATTGGATGCGAGATATGTGATAACATTTCCTGATGATAGAATTTCTAAAGCATCAATCATCTCTGATCTTGCACCGATTCCGTGCCCTTGCAACCCGCGATAAGTTGCGAATTTAAAACCAGTTCGTAAGACTTCTTCATAGTGTGGTATTTGTTCCGGGATTTCCGGATAATCTACCAATACTCTCGTAAGAATTGATGCTGCAATGTATGTGGGAAAAAAAGCAAGATATACACGAGCATCGCCGGGCATATTAGTTGCAGACGGCGCCACACACCATGACCCTGATTTCATAATTCCCATATCATTTCTTTGACCATTGATAAGGGACGTGCAGAACTCTTTCAAATCTGTGCGCGTATAAGTATCATCATTTGGTATTTCGCCGGAAACCAACTTTTCAAGCAAACCTCGCATCTCCTTAGCGATATTTTCCATCGCTCTAACATCTATTTCCTTTTCTATTTGGAATCTCTTAATCATGTGAACACGATCCGAACGGTTTCGCGGTGATTTCACGAGCTGCCTAAACAGTTCTTTAAACTCTTTGCGCTCAGCGTTAAGTCCATCTCCATGATACGAATAAAGGAAATAAATCACCTGGTTCAGGTCACCCGGAAGCACCTCGTCTTCTCCAAAAAGTCCAAGAACCAAATCAATATAGTCATCAGGGTCACCGGGGTTAGAGATTGGAACGCCCACATCCTTAAAAAACCCGTTATTATGTTTATCGTCATTTTTCGAGAAGAACCGTCTCACATCTCCGAGCCCTTCGAAATCACGAAGGGCGTAGTAAAAATACTTTCTTCCGGTTCCTTTGTATATCCTGAGTTGTTCCCATGGTCTCTTTTCATTTAGCTTCTCTCGTATCGTAAAAAAGCTTTCTCGGTCGTTTCCTTTCAATGGCAGAGTTTCCACATCCAACGTGTCTTTAATGAATTTAACGAAGAAAGGTTCATTCAACGATTCACCATACATGCCGTATAAGTTCTCAATGGCTTTATAAATCGCTTTTTTGCCCAATTTTTTTCTGCATTGCACAGTGTTATCTCTTGTGCTAACCGCTCCTTGTCTCTTCCGAGCACTTTTATCAATTCAGTACCTTGTTTACGAATCTCTCGCTCAGGCACCTGTTCTTGCCCGCTTAATACCAACTCGCGAATTTTATGTTTCAGGTAACCTTCTGGACCTTCAGACAACCAAACCGTTTCACCCACATGATGCAGAAACCCGAAATCCGCTGTTTCTATATCATATAGCATCACAGATTCAAATTCCTTGAATCGTGCATCATTCCTAACTTCTTCTATTAATCTGACAATCTCACCAACAACATTCATCGCTATATCCTTTCGTTAAAGGTCACATATAAATGTTTCGTTCACCTACACTTTTTTAGCGATTACCGTTCTTGACGAAAACGAAAGCCGTGCAGACCACAACGCCCCTATCTGTCTTAAACCCGCCCTCAAATAACCGTAAATAACCACTCATCCAGGACGAATACCTCAAAAGATTAAACTCAGAATCACACTGTGTACTCATGTTTATGGAAAACTCATGTTTATGGAAAACCTTTTAAATATTGAAAACATATCCATTAAATAGAGGTAAATTTGGAAATGAAATTCAAAATAAAAATAGAAGTGGATGAAGATGGCTGGTATGTAACCACGGTGCCAGCCCTACCTGGTTGTATCTCACAGGGTAAAACGGAAGAAGAGGCAAAGAAAAACATAGCTGAAGCAATCGAATTGCATCTCAGTGCATTAGCCGAAGATGGCGTTCCGATTGAATACAGAGAAGGCGTAAAGGAGACGTTTGTGGCTGTGCATATATAATGAAACTACCTGTGGCTTCAGGGAAGGATGTTGTCAAGGCACTATCTAAGATTGAATATTAGTAAAATTGTCGGTTTGGTATCAGGTCCGGCAGCTAAGGTGGCTGCGGTTTAGTGTGTTATTTGTATTTCTTGACGAAAAGCAAAAGGGAACATAATATGGTTTACACCGTGCGTAATCAATACACTACTCCTCCACAGGGTTAAATGATCAAGTTTACAATAACAGTACCGTAATCGCGGATATTCAAGTATAACCGAGTTTATAAAACCATATTTGTCTATATACTACAGCCCCCGAAACGTAATCTCAGGAACCAATTCGGAAGAGCTATTTTAAGTTAAGACGACTTAGATTAAGAAAGGGTGGAAGAATGAAAGGTAAAGAGAAAGAGATCTGGATAAAAGCGGATGACAGTGTAGGGACGTGGGACGAAAAGAAAGCAAGAATCACCGCCAGCCTGGAATCAGGTATTGATGGCGTGCTCGTGGAAGAAACGGACATTGCAAAAACAAAGGAATTAGGCCGTATCAAGATAGCTGCTTTTGTGACAACCGAATCACCAGCAAAGACGAGAAAAGAAGCAGACATCATAGTTTATGGCAAGAATAGCGAAGGCGACGGCACAAAGCCAGTTCCTTCGGATATAAACGAATCAATCGTTTTAGAATCCTTAAAAAAGGCCGCGGGTGCTAAAGCTGCGTACATCGAGATACGAGCTAAGGCATCAGAGCAGTTCGCAGTAAACATTGCCGATTATTGTGATTATGTAGTGGTGATAGGCACGGATTGGAAGATAATCCCGCTGGAGAACATAATCGCGGAGTTGCAGCATAAGGAAACAAAGGTAATCGCGGGTGTGCACACTGCGGAAGAGGTAAGGACCGCATTTGAAACGCTAGAGCACGGTGCCGATGGCGTGCTACTGGATACAGACGATATATCAGAGATAAAACGAGCTGTGGAGATACGAGACGAGAGTCAAATGGGTAAAGTGTCTCTTTCCACGGCACGGGTGACACACGTGGAAGAACTTGAAATGGGCGATAGGGTGTGCGTGGATACATGCTCGTTGATGTCGTTTGGTGAGGGAATGCTAGTGGGTTCGCAGTCTTTTGCTTTGTTTATGGTGCATTCGGAATCCGAAGAAAGCCCTTACGTGGCGGCGAGACCGTTTCGGGTGAATGCCGGTGCCGTGTACGCATATGTGCTGGTAGGTGAGAAGACGCGGTATCTATCGGAATTAACGTCTGGAGATGGTGTATTGGTCGTGAATTCAAAAGGGAACCTTAGAAAAGCGGTGGTCGGGAGAGTGAAGATAGAGAAACGCCCGCTTATGCTTGTGGAAGCTGAAGTAGAAATGAGTGGTGGCGAGAAGAGGCCGTGCAGTATTATACTTCAGAATGCAGAGACGATAAAGTTGATGGGTAAGACCAAACCGATTTCCGTGGTTGAGTTGAAAGAAGGCGATGAGGTTCTGGTTCATGTTACCAAAGAGGCAAGGCATTTCGGGATCGCGGTTGAGGAGATGGTGATTGAGAAGTAAATGATAATAGGTGCAAATTCCGCTTGGACCTCGAAAGGGGCCACTCTTAGTGATAAATCAGCACGAAAAGAATTTGGGCTTACACAAGAGGAAATTATAGCGGCCATTGGGGATGGCAAACTACAGTATCGCGTTAATTATGTGTTCGAGAACCCATATTTCAAGCTGGTCCGAAGCGAAGTAGAAGCGTTTGTAGCAGAAAAATACGGCGACAACTACCATACGGGAAAAAGAAACAAGAACGAGTTGGCACAGATCAACAAAGAATTGAAGAGCTTGAAAGCACAAGTGGTCGCTCTAGAACAACGAAAAACTGAAGTGCTAGCTAGTCTTGATGAATGAATAGGCCTACCAAAAGCATCAACACGGACGGTAACATCAATATCGAGATAGCTTTTTGTGTAATAGGGTAGAGTACTATAACTATGGACAATCAATCCGAGGACTTGATAGGCGAGAAAAGGATATTTGCGAATAAAGAGTCACTCCGCCCCATGTATATTCCTGAGAAACTACCACATCGGAAAAAGCAAATAAAAAGTTTA
This sequence comes from Candidatus Methanophagales archaeon, assembly GCA_030668065.1. GTDB lineage: Archaea > Halobacteriota > Syntropharchaeia > Alkanophagales > Methanospirareceae > QENJ01. The sequence goes on along the minus strand of DAOUUS010000040.1, from coordinate 5,378 downwards.
GCGGATACATTATCAGCGGCGCTAAAAGGAAAAACACCTTCTAATCTATTAATCTACGGGAAGACGGGAACGGGTAAGACCGTTACGGTAAAATATGTGGCTAAGCAATTAGAAGCGAGGAGGAAGAAGATGGACCGTGAAAGCACTCTGATATATATCAACTGCGAGTTATTTGATACGCAGTATAAGGTTTTTTCTTATCTTGCACGGGTCTTCAATAAGCAAGTTCCAACGTCTGGATGGACAACAGATATGCAGTATTCCGAGTTTAAGAGTTTGATAGATAGGGACGATAGATACGTAACAGTAATATTGGATGAGATGGACAATTTAGTAACCAGAGGAAAGAAAACATTATCTGAACTCTATTATAAACAGCGAGTTAAACACTGCGAAGGTAAGTATGATAGGTATTTTAAATGTCCCTGCATTCACTGAGCTATTGGACACAAGAGTGAAGTCATCATTGAGCGAGGAGGAAATAAAATTTCCGCCATACAATGCCAACCAATTGCAGGATATTCTAACACAAAGAGCAGAAATAGCCTTTAATAAATCGGTGATAAAGAGAGGGGTGATACCGCTATGTGCTGCTTTTGCTGCTAAAGAACATGGAAACGCTATGCTTGCCCTTGACCTACTACGTACCTCAGGTGAAATTGTAGAAGGCAAAAACTTAGATGTGATAACTGTGGAACATGTGCGACTCGCAAGTGACAAGATTGAAACAGATTGGATTGCTGAAGTGGTAAAAACACTATCGCTACAATTAAAGATCGTGTTGAGCTGTCTATTGTCGACAAATAGAGAAAGAAACAAAGGACCTTTCACCAGTGGTGAAGTCTATAATATTTATCTGCGATTATGTAGCAATTTAGGCATAAAAGCGTCATCGCCGCGAAGAGTTCAAGATGTAATCTCCGAATTGGACATTTTGGGATTGATAAACGCAGTGAAGGTGAGCAAAGGAAAATATGGGAATACAAGGGAAATATCATTATGCGTGCCCGAAGTGCTTTTGCAACTTCTATTGGTTGAAGACCCTAGGCTTAAAGCAATATCTAATATCAAAGTAACAGCATAGAAGAGAACCAAAAGCGAAACATGGGATATTATTTTATTGATAAGGAGTTAGAGCAAAATGGTATCTGTGAATACAATTTACTATTTGCAAACACGATGAAAATGTGGGGTACGATGGATGAGAAATAAAACTTTCGCCGAGAGAACGATTTGTGTCGGAGAAACCATCATAACCCATTGAATGAATCCGGAGCATCTGAAATACCGATTGCACTCGCCTTTGGCACAAGTTTAACCGGTGCAATCAGCGGTTCCATCTGTCCAAATATCCATTTTTGAATTTAAATATCGCCTTTTTCTAGCATAACAACTCAACAAACTCTTCAACAGTCAATCCCGCATCTTTAATCAAACTTCGCCATTTACACGGCTACTTCTATCGCTTTTTCTTCGACACCTTGCAGCGCTCTCTGATTAAAATCACTGGTTTTTTCGATTGTGCCGTTCACGGTGCCTTAACACTCGCAAGGATCTTATCTATAATATTATCGGACGTAATACCCTCGGCTTCGGCTTCATACGTCAAAATCAACCGATGCCGCAGCACCTCATGCGCTACCGCTTTAATATCCTCGGGGATGACATAGCCGCGCCCATTTAGCAGCGCATGCGCTTTTCCTGTAAGTATCAGCCATATTGACGCTCTTGGCGAAGCCCCGTATTCTATCAACCCCTCCATATCACCACCTAACTCGTAATTCGCGGGATACCGCGTAGCGTCCACGATTTCCGTGACATAATCCTCTATCTTCTCATCCGCGTAAATCCGTTGATTAAAACGCTGTATCTCGATCACCTCATCCCCCGTCAGGACTTCAGCCGGCGTAATCTCTATTCCTTGCGTATTTCGTTGTATTATAGTTTTCTCCTCTTCTCTATTCGGATAGTCTATTAAAAGCTTAAGTGTGAACCTATCAACCTGAGCTTCCGGTAGTTTGTAGGTGCCTTCGGTTTCTATCGGGTTTTGTGTCGCCATAACCATGAACGGTGTATCTAACTTGAATGTTTCGCCCTGGATGCTCACCTGTCTCTCCTGCATGGCTTCTAACAATGCGGATTGTACTTTTGGCGGTGCTCGGTTTATCTCATCCGCAAGTATAAAATTAGAGAATATTGGGCCTTTCTGTGTGCTAAAAGCCGCAGTCCGGTGCTCGTATATCTTCGTGCCTGTGATGTCTGCGGGAAGCAGGTCAGGAGTGAATTGGATCCTGACGAATTTTGCCGTGAGTGTATCAGATAGCGTTTTTACCATTAATGTCTTTGCCAGACCCGGGACGCCTTCCAAAAGAACATGCCCATCGGCAATAAGACAAATCAACAACTTATTTAATACGTGCTTCTGCCCTACAATCACTCGTTTTACTTCCTCTAAAACCACATTTAGTCGTTTTGCGTACTCCTGTGCCTCTACATTTAACCGTTCGATTTCTTCGTACATTTTTATGCCCTCACCCTGCACGCTAAGTGCAATAGAGTCTCCGCTAAGACCCGCTATAAATAGGCAAGTCCGGACTCTTGCACTTCCAGCATCTCCACCTTTTTTATCCTGTCCAGCCGGAACACTCGCTTCTCATTCCGTAAGTGACAATACCCCTCTACATAGCTTTCACCTACTTCATAAGGGTCAATTACTCGTTCCGTCTCGCGAAAACCTTCTGAAAGATACACCATCTTTATCCTCTTAGCTTCATCGATCGCTGCTTCTATTAACTCCTTCTTCTGTTGTTTCGAATGAATTACTCCATCCTCCCCGCGGACATAATCCTTGGGGTATATCTCTCGTTTCTTGAGTGCGATACGGCATTTCTCAATATTCGCACTTTCTATCACGAATATCCGTTCAGCCGGTTTCTTTACCACATATTGCCCTATCGCCTTTTCGACCTCGGCAGCCGTTATTGCATCCACCGCTTCCAGAAATATACCTTCTTCTTCTTTTATCAAATCCGCGAGCACTCCTCTTTTTGTCGTTATCACAGAAGTGTCAGAAATATCTTTTATTACCTGTGCTCGTATTTTAGCTTTTATCACACGCATCAGTTCGGGGTCGGCCTCTAAAAAGACACCCCGTCTCAACTCCACAGTGCCATACGACTCACTCCACTCTTTTAGACTGTACAGCACATTCTGAGGGATTTCCGCTTTTGCATTGTTCTTGAGCAGTTCGATTATTTTTTCCGCATCCATGCCGTTATCCATCGCACTCAAGAACGTTTTTTTTGTGAGCATGAATATATGCGCCTTGTCCGCGGTTTTCATCTCGGAAATACGACTTAAAAGGAATAGAACATCTTCGGGTGTCTCAGGAAGCGCAATTATCTCGAAATTCGGCTGCACGATAACGCTCTTCACGCGCTCTTCCGTTCCACCTTGTATGCCAAAAAAAGCAGGTTTTAATAGGAATACTTGCCGGGCTTTATCCTCGGTATCCCGATGTTCTCCTTCTTCTAAGAGCCCTAACAACCGCAGATGCGAGAAGATTCTATCCAGGCTCTTTTGATTCACCGCGAACCAATCTCGGGACCTCTGCTGGAATAACGCATTCCAGACACGTTTGTAGAATAGATAGCGGTCATACCATACGTCCGCGTCCATGCGCTTCAGTTCTTCCAGGATCATCTGGTCTAGCGGGCCATAATTGCTCGACAGCACATCCAGTATAATCATAACTCTAGTTTCCCGGCTCTGCATCAAGAACTCTTCCACCGTACCCGTAGTCACCAATGTGGGTTTACTGCCCTTATAAGTCTCTCTAACTAGTTTCAACGCATTGCCGACAGATAGCAGCAGCGTGAGTCTATTTCGTGTCTTCACGTTCAGCATATTCGTGATTTTATCCGCAGTTCTCTTTGGTAATTCATGTAGAGATGGCGTTAACGTAATACCGCCAGCTGCGTGTGAAAGGAACAGAAAGAGGTCTTCGAGAAACGCATATCCTTCTGATTTTATAGCTGTTATCGTTTCTTGCTCCTTTCGACTTAGCTTGGTCTTCGGTTTCGATGTGAATTCCGTGTTTATTGTTTCTCTGAACTCTTCGGGCACGACATAAACGATAGGCCCCGAAATACCGTATTTACGTACTCGCACGAGTAAAAGCAGGCCCAGAATACCTCTTGCCCTTATCTCGGACTTACGCGGATAATACGAATAGAAATCGTAAGAGAATACGTTATACGGAAATACCCCGAGCTCGGATTCGCTTATTTCCTGCCTATAAAGGTCTAAAGATTCTAAAACCCAGTTGTTGAGCGCAAAAACACCTAAAATCTGTTTCTCCCTATCGGATAGTTGACTGACAATGGTTTTCACCCTGGCTTTGTCTCGTATACAATCGGCAACAAACTTGATAAGCGCGTTCTTGCTCCGTTTCTTCCGGTTATTCATGTGCCGGGCGTTGTCACCACTATCGAGATGCCAGAGCGAGGCAAAGCTCATTATGCCATCAATTGTAAGTTTTCCCAGTCTTTCCTCCAGTTCTATCTTGCGGTCCATTACTTATCTCTTCTCAGGGATATTTGCGTGACTACATAGTACATTTATCTATTCGTTAAAATAATTTCAACTATGACCGCACAGGATTATGACCCCCTGATTGTGCAGGGCGACAAGACGATACTGCTAGAGGTGGACAATCCGAGATATGAAGATGCCCGGGATGCGATAATCCGGTTCGCAGAGCTGATAAAAAGCCCGGAACACGTTCACACGTATAAAATAACCAATCTTTCGCTATGGAACGCAGCCGCTGCGGGCATGAGGGCATCACAGATAATATCGGCACTGGCATCCTTTAGCAGATACGAGGTGCCTGAAAACGTTATCACCGATATAACGGATTACGTATCGCGATATGGCAGATTGAAGCTGGAGAAACTAAACGATGCGGTGGTGCTCAGGAGCGATGACGAGATTTTGATGCAGGAAGTGATACGAAACAAGAAGATCATGTGTCACCTCACAGAGGAGCAGATAGATGCGAAAACTGTGGTTGTAAAGTTAGGGGCACGTGGCTACATAAAGAAAGCGCTTACCGACATCGGGTTCCCGGCTGAGGACCTCGTAGGGTACGTGGAGGGCGAATTACTACCAGTTCAGCTTTTGAGTACCACACGAAGGGGATCGCCGTTTTCATTGCGGAAATATCAGATAGAAGCCGTTGATTCGTTCTATGCAGGCGGCAGTGCAGCGGGCGGTAGTGGCGTTGTGGTGCTGCCTTGTGGTGCGGGTAAGACCGTGGTGGGGATGGGCGTAATGGCGAAACTGGAGACGAATACGCTTATTGTTACTACCAGTAC
>DAOUUS010000023.1 GCA_030668065.1 Candidatus Methanophagales archaeon | reverse complement strand
TCCAATAGCGGCACCCACTACCCCCACGATAACAAGAGGTACAAGAATCGCTAAAACAACCGAAATGATTACCATCCCGGGCGACATCTCGTGTAGTTCCATCAAGCCGTTAATAACCAAAAGCAGTGACCATATCGGTGCAATAATGACATTCACACCAGGAAGCCAACCCAACAGTAAGCACGGAGTTGTACCATACGTAATCGCTTTTACTGTCTGTTTAAATCCTTTCCTGCCACCTAACAGATAGACCCAGATATGTAGCCATACGCTGATGTACATAGCAGCGAATATACCAATAACGATTATACCTACAAAAGCACCAGCACCGAGCAGAGGTGCAAAAACACTCATCTCCGGTATGCCGATCATTAACACTATCCCAGTCACCGCGATAGCCAGAATCGCTGCGAGAAACGCAAGAAGCGGGATGAAATACTTGAACGCATCACCCACCGTATCCGCCCTTGCTGCCTCGAACTGCCTTGACGGGTTGAAGCAGAAACCACGTATTCTACTCATCATTTCCATTTAGATTCACCATTTCATAAAGGATAATTAGCCCTATATAAAACTTTCTAAATTTTAGCGTGGCGCGAAAAAAACGAAAAGTTTATATAGCATCTCATGCTTAGAAGAGAGTGAAATCTTGGAGTACCTAAAAAATGGAAGTTAAAAAAATGGTTAGGAGGTTTTGAGTATGGAAACAGGTGAGAAGGTAATTATTGCGCTGGTCGTACTGGTTACCGTGGGTGTTCTTATTGGTGTTGTGTTTGGTGCAGTGGTTCTCATGCCGAAGATGATGGAAGAGATGGAGAAGCCCGAGAGTTGTGCTTCGAACTGTCATGAGATGGAGTATTTTGTGATCTCCCATCAAGAATCCGTGCATAGCCACATAGATGATTGTCACGATTGCCATCACCCGCACGGGATAGAAATGTTCATGTATATGGGGCATGCTACACATCATGCGGAAACTATGGCTGAAGCGATGTTGGATGGCAGAGACACAAAAGAAGCTCTCGCGGCGATGGCACATCACATAGAAGAGAAGCCACCAGCATCGCCAAAGAACGAGCATTGTACGGAATGTCACGTGGAGCGCAATGTTGCGATGCCAGAGCATATCACGGAGAGTGACATTTCATGCATTAGATGCCACGATGGAACGGGTGCACCCGCAGTCGCACACGGAGCACATAAGGTTAGCGACTACGTAGGCTACGAGAGTCCGGGTTATACGGGCTACGAGTGTGTTGCATGTCACAACGACCACGATATTGACGTTAAGGAAGAGACTTGCACTACCTGTCATCCGCCGGAGAAAACACACTAAACCCTGTATTTCTCCGGGGTTTTTTTATTTTTTTTTGCTTTTATTCGACAATCTCGTTCGTTGCTCGTGCTATACTTTTCTTCGTAGGTCACTGCATAGCAGTAGCGTCATACCAATACTCTGTAATACAATTCCCAACCAGACAAGCCATATCAGCGGGACCCGTTTTACCTTAAGGATAAAATCCTCTGGTTGTGCTTCCCCGCCCATTAGGGCATAACGTAAGGAATTATAACTGGAGTCGGTATGTTGCATGAACACGTATATATCGCCCGCCAGAGCTGAAATGATTAAAGGCTCGGATACCACACCCCAATTCGTATAGTAGTACATTTCCAGCGTTTCTTCATGGATCTTACCCCCATCGTCTATAGCAACGTCTAGTTCCAGGCCTGAGTGCTCCGGGACTGTGAAGGCATGTCCTGTCCGGGGGTAAATGCTACCTACGCCCTGGTATACCGTGCAATCACTCAGTTTTAGCTCCATCCCTAAAGTGCTAATCTCCGAGTTGGGCTTCGCGATAATGTTGCCACTCTCCAATTCCGCCGTGGAGCTGATAAAAACGCCTATTAAAATGATTATGATGGAGAAATGCACGAGGGTTCTACCCAACACGCGAGATGATTGCTGCTTCTTTTGTAATGAACGCACAAAGGCATGCGCGATAGCAATCCCTGCCGCGAACAGAAGCGGAAGCCCGAAGTTTGCAAGTGCACTCGGCGTTGGTACGCCGAGCAATGCGAATACAACTCCAATGCCTGTTACCGCAATGAGCAGCAGGGCATATCTCTTCAACTTTAGCGTGACGTTACAACCTATTAAAGCAGCTACGAATACGAGCGTGAGTGGATAGCAACAATAGTTATAGGTTTGCACTATTTCCTCCAGGGTCATCGCGCTGCCGCTGGTAAATCCCTTATATATTGGAAGTGCAAGCCAGAAGAAGCAAACCAGCAACAAGAGCATCAGAGACCAATAGGCGACAAAAATAGATATAGAGCGAAGAGAAGAAGTATCAATCTCAAAAGCAAAAAGCGGTTTGCCCGCCTTTATCGCGAGATATATGAAACACAAAAATACGCAACAAGCAAATAGCAGTAGTGCTGGTCCAACATTGGATTCGCCAAACGCATGAACCGATTCCAATAGCCCACCTCGTGTCAGCGCGGTGGCGAAGATAATCAAAAAAAACGTGACCATGAGCGTGAACTCTTTCGCCTGATCTTTGCTCTTCGCGGGCAGGTGAAAGTACGCGGTAATAGCAAGCCAGGGCAGTAAGGATGCCGTTTCTACCGGGTCCCAGGCCCAGTAGCCGCCCCAACCAAGCACTTCATAGGCCCACCAACCACCAAGCGCTATTCCCAGTGCTAAGAACAGCCATGCCGCGTACAGAGAACGTTTTAGGGTTACTCTTAGTTCTCGATTCTCGCTCTCCCCGGTTATCATCCCCGCCAGCATCAGCGCGAATGAGAAGAAGACAAATACATAACCCAGAAAGACCACGGGCGGATGGACGAGCACCCAGAACGTTTGCAACAGCGGATTGAGACCTGCACCATCCGGTGGAGTACCCGGCATAACCACAAAAGGGCTCTTCAGCAGGGTGACGAGGATAAAGAAGATGAGTAAGAGGTCAACAATTTTGTAGGTGGTTGTGCGATAGTCGCTCTCTTTTCCCAATCCTGTAAACCGATACACAAGATATAAAACCGCAAAACAGAAAATTACGAATAGCATTGACCCGCTACTCCCGATCCACGGGTCTCCTATTTTATAGGCCAGATCTAAGCCCGAAGAACTGTACGTGTAAACTTCAAATAACCCGAAGTTATCATTCACGAACTCCATGGTGAGCCGGAAGTATGCCGCGATTATCAGCACGCACGCGATAGCAGCCGCGAAAAACGCAAGTTCATATCTCTTCTTCGCTTTTTGTTCTTTCTTCACCATTAATAGCAAGATAAAATCAAATAGCAGTAAGAAACAAGCTAAAAGTATGAAAAAATCACCCGTTTCCATTTTTCATTCCCAGATTAATATGTGCGTATCACCCGCTATCGCCTTACCATTTCCATCTATTACCCGCACGAGTATCTTCACAACATCGTCCTTTTTTGGTACGCGGTCCTTCTCAAAGCCGATTACAAGCTCATACGTGCCTTCACCCGTGTATTCCTTTGCCGCCCAATAGCTGACTCCACCATGACCAAAATTGATTATCGCCTTCGCATCTACGCTTGGGAATTTAGCGGAAGTACCCTTCGGACTCTTCAAAGGACTGATCGTATCTTGTTCCGCACTGACGATTTCTAATGTCGTCTTTTCTTCTGCCACACTAACATCCGCTTTTAGATTTATAACCGGCACTTCTTCCATGTCTATACATGCACACGAAAAAAATAGGGCTATCGCCAAAATGCTAATGCAAACAACGGTCGTCTTCTCTCTCATTTAATATTCTTCTATCCTCCGATTATAAACGTTATCAACGCTTTCAACGTATTTAATATTGTTGGATATTTTACCTCTTCCGGTTTTACAACTACCGGGATTCCCTCTACCATCTGGTATCCCTCATCCTTATAGTCGAGCCCAAACGCGCCATGACATGAAACGCATAACTCGCCTGTTTTCGTGCCATGAACAGAATGACCGTCTCCAAGATGGCAAAAATTGCAATTACCTGTTTCTGGCACTATTGGGTTGTCCGCATCCACACCATGACATGCCTGGCAATCTACATTCACGTGGGCCTGATGGAGGTCATCAGATGGTATTTCCCCGGCACTGTTTAGCAGACCACTGCCTAGGTGACACGCCACGCAGGTCTTTGAGCCATGCGCTACTGTCCTTATCTTTTCCATGTCTATATTCCCTCCGCTGGTATAAGCTTCTTTATGACAGTTGCAAGACCCGAGTTTTGCACGCAATTCCTTCTCAGAAAGAAGCGTGACGTGACACTGCCCACACTCCGGTACGGGATGCCACGACCCTATGAACCCCATAGTATTCGGCGGAATTACCTCACTTGCGCTAGCCCTCTCCCCCATACAGAGGGCAGGTACGGCGACAATGAATGCTGCTGTGAGGAATAACGCAACTAATTTGTTTTTCATCATTAGATATATTGCAGGGGGCTAAATAAAATATATTCGTTTTTAATCACGTAAACAGTATAATTTTAAGTATAGGTGGAAGAAATGGTTTATGGAGTAAAGAAATGAAGCGATGTGGAAAAAACACGTTGGCAATCTTAACGTTAATAGTCTTGTTCCTTGTTTCGGCTACTGCTGTGAACGCGATGAGGGCGGAGATTGTTTCTAATATGGGGGCATGGACTGGACATGCAACCATGGATGATCATAGTTATACTCATGGCGATACCATCGAAGTGTACACGGTGTTGCATAACGTGAATTACGCGGGTTACATAATCGTGGATTTGTTCTATGTCATAACAGACCCTCAGGGGCATGTAGTTGTGATAGACAACCTGGGGGTAAATCGCAGAACTTACGAGGACGATGTGAATGTGATGTACACTAGGACAATCCCAGCCTGGTGGCTGTATGGCAGATATGATATTGCTATATATTCATATAATCGCTTGGACAAGGCGGAAATAGCTAAATTAAACCGAAAAGTAGAATATGACGAAGAGACACTAAAAAAGTTCTTTAGTACCATAGATGACGATGATGACGATGATTTTTATGGTGACGTAACAGACCTCATTGAGACCGGGTGCGGTGGGAATAGAGATGACCTGCAGGATCTGAAAGTAGTAAAGCCAATTGACGATTCGTTGGAGGAAATAGCAAGGCTACAATTCTACGTGCGCAGTCCGGAAGAGATACAGGCGGAAACGCCTTCGCAACCGCAGAAAAGCGAAGTGATTGAAGGCACGAAATTCGTGGTGACGAACATGCAAATAGACCAATTCACGGTGAAACCTAACGAACCCGTTGCAATTTCAGTCGCGGTAAAGAACGAGGGTGAAAGGGGAACGGAAAGGATTTCACTGCTAATAAATGGTAAAAAAGAAGCCGAAGCTGCGGTTACTGTGGGCAGTGGTGACACGGAAACACTTCATTTCTTAGTGTCTAAGGAACTTCCCGGGACCTATAAAGTCACTATACCTGGTACAGATATAGTGAAATTATTCTTCGTCAAAGAGGGAGAAGAAGACATTGAGGAACTCCTCCAGGAATCATCTCCTTCCTCTACTATCGAGGATATAATACAAGAGTCCGCGGATGAAAGTACCGAAAAAACACAAACGGAGACACAAGAAAGTCATCGTGGTGGAGATTTATTGTGGGGGCTTTTTGCAAGTAGTAACAACAAGGAGTTCTCAACTGAGAATGTGCTGCTTTCTTCTGTTTTCGACCTGATCGGCAACCAAATAAGCTTAACTAAGGTGATTTCATTCTTTGTCGTTTGATTTTGGACTTGTTGTATCTAAAACGTAAACTGTAAAGAATAAATCATGTTGTATAATCCCATCTGGTCTAATAAAATCAATTATTGACACTGATTAACACTGATTGACACAGAAGAAAACAAATCCGTCTAAATCCGTGTAAATCTGCATCCTAAATAGCTAGAAGTTATACTTTATATACAGCAAGAAAGAATGAATTTTGATGATCGGACGCAGAAGAACGCAGCTAATCATGATTTTAAATATAATGAATTGACGGATGAGTTCATTAGAATCTTCTATCGAGTTTATAATAAACTGGGTTATGGTTTTCTGGAAAATGTTTATGAGATTGCAATGGTGATAGAACTTAATTTTGGCACTAAACCGGAAGCTAAACGTAAGGCATTTGATACTTTGAAATAGTTTTCTGCGTAAATATACGTAAATCTACGTCCTAAATAGGTAAAAGGTATTTGTATAGCAGCGGGGTAAGAAACCACGAGATTAACACAAGATTTTTGGGTTAACAAGTGATAAAGAGCCAATAGGGTCATTAAGCCGGACCCATAGTATTGCTTTCCCGTGGAAATCTGTGTAATCTTGTGGTTCGCTAAACAATCACGGTAGAACTTGTACGTCATAGACAATAAAAAAATATAAGGGGGGAGAGAATAAAAAAGAGGGCTGTTTTATTGCAGCCCGTGTATCTGTGAAATCTCTCCAACGTGGCAAACCGCACAGTCCCTGCCTCTTTCCAGGTGGACTTCCACGAGACGTCCTTCAGATGGATCCAGTGGATTCGGCAATCCGTGGCACTGCTCACAAGACGTACCTTGCGGGCCATTCTGAGGGATTGTTGGTATCTTGCCATGACAGCCTGCACATCCAACCGCCGATGCAGGATGGATTGTATGCACATTGGCATCTGCACCACCATATTTTTCCCCACTATGGCAATCACCAATTTCTGAGCCCATACAGGATTGCGCGCCTTTCACGTGTGCCTGTAACTCCGCTGTCGATTCCGTCTTATGGCACATGTCACAGCCCGTCGTCATTTGCGCGGGTGGTTTCACCGCGGGCGTGGGCGCAACTGTCGGCTTTGGCGTCTGTATCGGTTCCGGTGTTGCCGCCGGTTTTGGTGTGGGCGTCTTATCAGGCGCTGATTCATCCACACAGCCTGCCATTAGTACCCCTATCAATACTACTGCTATTATAGTTCCAACTAATTTCTTGTTCATTTTACACCACTTATCGCTAATTGTCTTATACCTATTTAAAAACTTATCGGTTTTTTTGTTCACTTACGCTTAATGTGACGTAAAAAGTCAAGGTTGAAAGGCACCGTCCCTTTTGTCACATATACCGCCCACGAGTAGTATAAAAGGGCGTATAGTGCAAGGCTGGCATAAAAAATACCGAGTATATTATTTGGCCCATATAAACCGGCAATGCTAAGAAACATGAAGCTAAAAGGAACCAGAATAATAGGCAAAAAGAGAACTACCCATGTGACGTTTCTATCAAAAACGTTAAATTCTGATGCTATTAGCAACCACCACGCCACGAAAAAACCTAAAGTTGCGAGATGTACCAGCCCAAATGAGGTGGATATCATAAATGTGAAGCCGGACATAGACACGATAACCAGAAGGATAACTTTGGTCACAAAACGCATAGAAGTTCCGGGAGCTATGCTTCTTTCTATCTCTACCTCGGGGCTGCTTTCCCTCTTCACCTGCTCGTCTATCACCGTCTGAACCATATGGTCAATCTTGCCCAACCGACCCTCTAATGACTCCATTTCTACCTGCGTCTCTGCTACTTTCCTCAGTACAGGTTCCAATCGCTCATATACGCCCTGATCAAAACTAGTATCCATCAAATTCCCGTAAAATGCCGTTCTCTTGTACATTCGAATGCAGAAATAACCCAAAAAGATACCTATTCCTACGAATATCAAATCTATCACGATGCCGTATAAATTGAAATTTATGACCAGATCTATAAATAACGAAAAAAGCGCGAACCCAAGCACGATTAACGCTACCAGTAAAGCGAAAGCTAAGCCTATCTTTTCCGCGATTGGCATTGTACCTCGGGTCTGCGATGTGTCTGCCATATTGTTGCTTATTATATTCCCGCCGAAATATTTAAATGATGTACATAATATCATAACGGCTGATGGCAGAATTTGCTTTTAATCCAAAGATATACAAAGCAGCAGCCAAAGACGCTTTTTAGCCCCTGCAAACATATTCCAAACATTCTTGGGGTGTGCTACCACCAACCAACAGTAAGATCCGCTGCATCAGAAAAGCTGTAATACTTTACCTCGAAGCTCTTTTATCGCAACGACAAAGACGGGCTCTACATCGGGCGCGTCTTCTTTTATTCGCGTAGGCATTGCTATACCCTCAAAACAACAAACTTAAATAGCCACTTCTTCGCTATCGCTCTTGGTTGCTTTTTTATCATGAACTTCTCCCGCTTTCGTTAAGGCTAGATGCACAATTTAGACATTTGGTTTTGTAGAATTTTGTGCTTTTTGTTTAGAACTTGGCACTCTACTTAGAGCTTGAAACTGCATAAAAGTTTATGTAGAACGCAAACGGGATAGACCACAAAACCACAACCTATTTATGCTTATAATCCACTTTTACATCTTTGAGGATTAAATATGAAAACAAAAGGAATAGTAGAGGGTTTAGTTATTGCGACTTTGGTTATAGCAACAGTTCTGTCTAGCGCTACCGTGGGTGCTGCGAATAGTGAAGCACCCATAGGCGTTCTGTACGCATATACCGGTGACCTGGGCGTTTACGGCGAGCCAAGAACCAATGCGATGGAGATGGCTGTGAAAGAGGTAAACGACAATGGGGGTGTGCTTGGCAAAAGGCTTAAGCTCATCACCCGGGATACGGAGACCTCAGACGAGGTAGCCATTACAAAGGCACGTGAGCTTGTTGGTGTGCTCAAGGTACCCGTAATAATTGGCACCACTGGCAGCGGACCCTGCATGGCGGTCATTGATTATACCACGAGCAACGGCGTTCTTCAGATTTCGCCTTCTGTTACAGCCGCGGAATTTACTGACTATCCGGACAACGACCTATTTTTCAGAACGTGTCCATCAGACGCATTGCAAGGAATAGCAATGGCTCGGCTCGCCATCCAGCAAGGCTATAAAACGGCAAGCACGCTGGTAATCTGGAACCCCTACGGGATAGGCTTCGAGGAGGCATTCACGAAAAAATTCGAGCAACTCGGCGGAAAGGTATTGGCATCCGAGAGATACGACCCGGCTACAGCAGCATTCGATGCGGTAGTAGAGAAAGTAGCATCCAAGAACCCGGATTTCGTTATGCTGTGCGCATATCCTGATACCGGCAGTGAGATACTAAAAGCGGCATCCAAAAAAGGTTATATTGGTGATATGGGCTGGCTACTTTCGGAAGGGCTAATGAGTGACGATCTGGCAGAGATGGTGGGCAAGGACGATGCGGGCAACTATATCATAGCAGGACTAAAAGGCACCGCGCCCGACCCGCGAGTGGTAGGTCCCGCCTACGAGGAGTTCAAGAAGAACTACACAGCTTTATACGGTCAGGAGCCTATTGGTTACTGCGCCAATGCGTATGATGCGGTGGCTCTGGTCGCGCTTGCACTGGAAAAAACAGGTGATGTCTCTTCTTCCGGTACTGCAATCCGCGACTGTTTGCGCGATGTCGCAAATCCACCGGCTACACTAAAAACCACGGACCTCGGCGAAGCTTTAAGAATAGTTCGTGAGGGCGATTTTACGGTGAATTATCTTGGCGCTTCGGGCGACATCAGCTTCGATACGAACGGTGATGTAAAGGGCAGTTACTGTGAATGGTTTATTGCCGATAATGGCGAAGTCGAACTGGGATACCCAATTGCGCTGGAAGGCCCGATTGAGGCGACTCCTACACCAAAACCAACGGTAGCACCAAAGGATACTCCTGCGACACCTGTAACAACGGCAAAGACACCCGAAGAACCAGCAGCTACTCCGACACTTACATCTACTGCGACACCGGTACCAACGACAAAGGCAACTGAAGAACCAGCAGCTATTCCGACACCACCCGGTTTTGAAGCGGTATTCGCTATCGCCGGTCTGTTAGTAGTCGGATATTTGGTGTGGAGACGAAAAAGAGCTTAAACAAAACACGAAATATAAGAGGGGGCAGTTTTTGTTTTTTCAAGCCCCTTTCTCTCTTTATTTTTCAAGAAAGCATAATATTCAACTAAAATCAATTATTGACACAGATTAACGCAGATTAACGCAGAAGAAATCAAATCTGTGTAAATCCGTGTGAATCTGCGTCTTAAATAGATAGAAGTTATACTTTATATGCAATAAAAAATGCTCGAAGCCCACGGGATACTGCGTAATCACGAAAGCGGCAGCGTAAAACAAACCGTGCAGCCTCTGCCCTTCTCTGATTCTATCCAGATGCGACCTCCGTGCACCTCGATTATCCGCTTCACGATTGCGAGTCCTGCACCCGTGCCTTTGCTACTCTCGTCCTCTTTGTAGAACAGCTCAAACACCTTCTCATGCTGGCTCTTCTCTATTCCCGTCCCCGTATCCTTAACAAAAAACACGGTTTCTTCGCCATCCGCACGAACGCCTATTTCTATTTCCGGATGCGATTGTTCGCCCATATGATTGATACTATTTGTTATGAGATTCACAAGCACCTCGGCTATTCTCATGCGATCCACGTGAACAGCGGGAAGTGCATCTGCCACTGTTATTTCAACATCGCTTGTTTTTAGCTGCTCGGTTGTTTGCTCCAATGCTTCTTTTACGATGTCCGCAAACGGTACATCTTCCGGCGGGTTCGTCACGCGACCAATACGCGAGAGTTGAAGCGTGTCGTTTAGCAGGATTGCCATCTTCGCGGCGCTTTTTTCTATCCAGGTCAAATCGTTTTCCACGTTCTTTTTATCGGCATGCTCTAAATCTTCTCGCAGTATATTAGCAAAGCCTTGAATACTAAGTAATGGTGCCCCAAGGTCGTGAGAGACGGTATAAGTAAATCGCTCCAGTTCTGCGTTCTTCACTTCAAGTTCCTTCACGAGCCGTTCTCGTTCCTCCTCCGCTCGCTTACTCTCTGTGACGTCCAGCTCCAATCCTATTATGCCTGTAACGTTACCATCTGCATCCTTGATTGGTACCTTGTCTAATCGTACCCATCTCAGCCCTTCAGGAGTTGTGATTTCCCTAGTTGCTCCTATCTGTGGTTCTTTAGTCTCCAGGACTTCATTGTCACTTTTGATATACCCGTCAGCATCTTCTGGGAATAGTTCTCTGGTAGTTTTGCCTTTGAACTCCTTGGGTTTCAGTCCATAACGCTTTGCGAGAACCTCGTTTACCTGAACGGACGCGCTATTAGTGTCTATATGGAATAAACTTACTGGTACAGAATCGAGAATTATCTGGTATTCATGCTCTCTCTCCCGTAATCTTTTCTCGGCTCCATGTTTGTAAAGAGCCAACTCAATGAGGGGTCGTAACGCCTTATCCTTAAAAGGCTTAATTATATAGCCGTATGGCTCCGTAAGCTTTGCCGACTCTATCCTTGTTTCATCTGCATAAGCCGTAAGAAAAACAACTGGTATATCCAGGATTGCGAATCATCCCCGCGGCTTCTATGCCATCCATAGCCCCTTTTAACTCGATGTCCATAAGTACTAAATCCGGCTTCAGCTCCTCGGCCTTTTTTATTGCCCTTTCTCCTGAAGGTACAATTGCAGGAGCATCATATCCCATACTTTTTAGACTATTTTGTAGATCCATAGCCGTAATCGCTTCATCTTCTACTATCAATATCTTCGCTTTCGGCATCTTTCTATTCCATACTTTTGTCCACGCCAAATCTAATCGTAAATGCAGTTCCGCCACTTCTATCTAGCTCTATTGTACCCCCAAGCTGTTCTACTAAAGCGATAACCATGTGCATACCCAAAGAGTCGGTATTCCGGAAATCCAGTGATTCTGGAAAGCCAATACCAGTATCGCTGACAATAAGTTCAACCTCATTTTCCTTGACCGGGTGCATGACTATGTTTATCTCTCCTCGCGTGCCTTCCGGGAACGCATGCCTAAGAGAATTAGAGACAAGCTCGTTGAGGATCAACCCGCAGGGTGTTGCGGTATTAACATCCAGAGAAACATCGTTAATTCTTGTCTTCAGTTTAATATCCGCCGGATGAACG
>DAOUUS010000001.1 GCA_030668065.1 Candidatus Methanophagales archaeon | reverse complement strand
TCATCCGTATATTTCTTCGCATCCTCCGCAGGGCACAGCACAAGCGCAGCGGCACCATCAGAAAACGGACAGCAATCCATAAGCGTCAGCGGGTCTGCAACCATCATCGAGTTTACTACATCCTCCACCTTCAGGTTACCCATCTTCTTATAGAACTGAGCCAGAGGATTTAAAGCGCCGTGCCTATGATTCTTTATTGAAACATGCGCCATCTTTTCCCGTAGGCTATCCAATGGTATGTCATATCCTTTGGCATATTGCCTCGCAGCCATTGCGAATACACCCGGGAATGTGAGCCCAACCGCGCCTTCAGTCGGTGTATGACAACTCATTGCGAATGTCCTTGTTGCAAACGCCGTGCCCATAGTCAACGCTTTTTCCACTCCGCCTGCTAACACAATGTCGCATTCTCCTGAACTTACCCACATTTCCGCGTCTCGTATCGCAACAGAAGCCGATGCACATGCGCCTTCGTACCGTGTTGCTGGTATTGGTCCCAGGTTGAGTTCCGCCGCCGAGAATGCTGCCGGCATTACTTGCCCTTCCTCAAAACCCGGTAGCGCGGCACCCTGAAATAGCGCTTCTATATCCGCTCCGACTACTCCCGCATCATCCATCGCTTGCAGTGACGCTTCTGAGAACAATTCAAGTGACGTCTTTGAAGCGCGCCCAAATTTTGTATGTCCTACACCTATTATCGCTACATCCCTCATAGTTATCTTCTGCCCCCATGCTTCTTTTTATTCAATAACCCGCTAAATAATAAAACTAAAAGGCTATCACACAGTACACAGTAGTTTTATATAAGCTTTAAAGACACTTCCCTATACTGTTACATGCCACAAAAAACGAGCATAGATTTTAAATTTCTGGCCGTTCTTGCCATCATAATATTGGCAATCGTATCCGCAGTTTATTACACGACACATCGTGAGGTCACGGATGCACGGGGATTAAGCATTAGAGCGATTAACGCTTTAGAAGACACGGACTCGTACCGGTTCAACATCTCTACCAACCTCTCGATGCACGGGGAAGAACATGAGCTGCTAACCGGCGGAGGTAGCGTGGATTACCGAAATAAGAAGCTGTGGACCACGATGACTATGATGAACCGTACAGTGGAGATGGTAATTATCGGCGATACTGCGTACGTGCGAGAATCAAACGAGTCGTGGCAAACACAGGACATAAGTGGTTATTCCGGTTCTGTCTGGGAAAGTGACCAACTGGCACAACAACGCTTGATATTACACAACGCCACGAATGTCACGATGCAAAAAGAAGCGGAAGGTTGGATACTGGACATTGTCCCGGATAAGGCGAATGTGGTGGAGCAGATGAAGAAGACGGGCATGGAAACTTTAAAAGAAGAAGAGTTGAAGGATTTTGCTATCAGGTATTGGATTGAAAAAGGTAGTTATCATATCACGAAAATAGAAAACCGGGTAGCACTTGAGATGAATATCCAGGGGTTGGTGACGCCTGTGGAGTTGGAGAGTGTGGTTTATCTTGACGGCTATAATGAGAAGGTGGAGATAGAAGCGCCGATAGGATTGATACCTGACATGATGCAATAGAAAAAAAACATCCTTTTTTATTTCAAACCCGGAAAAAATCGTAAGTCTTAAATAGGTGCTTGTGATATCTGACCCCCATTTCTTGTGCTAATCTTGCGCTAATCTCGTGGTTTTTGTGCCGCGCTATACAATTACGATTCCTGCTTTTAAGTTGTTTCTTTAGGTAAGAATCGTATGGTATAATGCTCCAAAAAGGTATGCCTATGCCAAAATCAGCTCATATCTTCGCCGTTTTCGCAATATTCGTGCTTCTTAGCCGCGGCTTTACAACAGCCATCGCTTCCCCTGTGAAAACCCTCAAGATACAATTTCAACCTCCGAGCCCTCTTACGTCACGGGGGCAACGGCATCCGCATTAGCCTCGCTCGTGCAGATGTGGGAAATAACAGCATCCAGAAGTTCTTCGCTAACGGCACCTTCACCGCACAATGGAGAAGCGAAGGCGCAGGGGAAGGGCAGTTCAATCGCCCCCGCAGCATCGTCCTGTATATGGACTTTTAAAAGGAGGTAGTAAGATGGACTTGCCTTATGATTGGGATTTTCTCCAGGATAATCAATCTCCCAACCGAAAAGCTTGCGGAACTTCGCAGGCGATTCATGGAGGAGTGACGTTCCCATAATTCTCCTCCCTTATCATGGCACTATCGAGTCCTTCTTTCCCTGCATCACAACCCTTATCCTTTTCCCTTTGAGTCTCTCGTATATAAATTCGTTAACCGGTATTTCCACATCTTCCCCTATAATTTGAACTTTTGTATTTAGTTCCATTTCCTCCACGAGTTCAGAGAGATTAGATTCGACCTGGAGACCTCCTTTTACTCGATAGTGCATCCCGTAAGCAATGTCTTCAACCGATTCTACTTCTCTCGAATCTATTTCTACCAGGGGAGGGTTTTCCTTGTTCATATTATTATTTTCATTTTTTGCGCTTATATAACTTTTTCTCCTTTTCCGTTGCATCTCTTGCTGATATGGGGATATATCTATTATAGCGTTTGGAATATTTTAAAACAATGAATAGGTATCTTTCACCAGTGTTACCAATACAGTAAAGATAAGGGACTTTTCTATGCTTCTCTTTCCATAAATAGACATTTCTGTCTTTTAGTCCCTCTTCTACTTCCTTCGCCTTCACCTCGTGCTTCGCTATATGCTCAATGGAAGAGCGTGTCCAGTAAATTACAATTTTCATAAAAATATAAAACCACCGAAAGTTTTAAAAGAAGTTCTACCCCAACGGCACTTTCATCGCAGATAGGGGAAGGCCGGGGAATTCAAGCTTCCCCGCAGCATCGCCCTGTACCCGAGCGGTAACAACAACACCGACCTCGTCTATGTCGCCGACACGGTACCCATTTTGATAATTATCATAGACACAGATTTCACAGATTTACACAGACACTACTGCCCTGATTATTAAGTTTTTACGTACGGGTGGAATAGAAATTAAAAAAATCAATACACTACTTTAAATCTGTGTTAATCAGCGTTATAAAATCATTGGAAAATGATACCGTTCGGGTAATTTATTATTTGTGAGTACCCTTATTACCTTTTGTACTCCAAACCCGGAAAAAATCGAAAGTCTTATAAGATCGGTGCTTGTGATACTTAATATATTCTTCGTTTTCTAGTCATGCACATGCAAAAATCAAAGGGGACACATATATTCGCACTCTTCGCAGTAGTCGTACTCATAGCCGCCGCTTTACAGCCCGCTATCGCGAATCCCGCACAAAACACAAATTCACCGAACTCGGAGCCTTCTTATCTCTCATCCGAAACAGCTACCGCTTTGACCGCACTCGCGCAAATGCGCGATGCCGCGAATCACCATGACAGCAGGATAGACGTGGAAGGGCTGATTAATGCAACTCCGGGACCAGAAATCGTATTCATCTCGAAATGGGGAAGTGAAGGGCAAACCCCCGGTAAATTTAAAGAACCGTGGGATGTAGCAGTTGACAGTGAGGGGAATGTCTATGTAGCCGATACGGAGAATCGTTGCGTCCAGAAGTACCACTCGAACGGCACATTTATAATCAGATGGTTAATAAAGCGGGAAACCAATATTGCCGAAGGTGCAGAAATCCTCTTACCTTATGGCATCGCAGTGAGTCCCGATGACTTTGTCTACGTAACGGCAAAGGACGATCACTGTGTCCTGAAATTCGACCGAAACGGCACATTTATTACCGAATGAGGAAGCGAAGGCGCTGCCGACGGGCAGTTCAAGAATCCAGCGGGCATCGCCGTAGACATCGCCGGCACTGTTTTTGTCGCCGATACAGGCAACAATCGCATCCAGAAGTTCAATTCTTCCGGCGGATTCATCACGAACTGGGGAAGCGAAGGCGCTGCGGACGGGCAGTTCGATCTGCCACAGGGAATTGCCGTGGACAGCAGCGGAAATGTATATGTCGCTGATACCGGAAACTATCGCATCCAGAAGTTCAATGCCTCTGGTAAGTTCATCATGGACTGGGGAAAGGAAGGTTCAGAAGAAGGGCTGTTCGATCTGCCACATGGAATGGCCGTGGACAGCAGCGGAAATGTATATGTCGCTGATACCGGAAACTATCGCATCCAGAAGTTTGATTATAACGGTACTTTTATGTTAGGCTGGGGAAGCGAAGGCACTGATGATGGTCAGTTCAAATTACCGAAGGGAATTGCAGTGGCTGCTGATGGTATTGTTTACGTTGCCGATACCGATAATAACCGAATACAGAAGTTCTCGCAGCGCGATAATGATGGTGATGGCCTACCAAACAGCGTAGAACTCGTTATCAGCACCGATCCGAACAACCGCGATTCTGACTTCGACTTGTTAAATGATTCTTATGAAGTTAGAAACATGAGTATCGGCACCGACCCGCTGAAGGCAGACTCAAACGGTGACGGGCTGGGAGATTACTTCGAGGTGAAAACGACAAATGTCTCGCTTGACGTTGATGGTGATGGCATTCCCAACGCATGGGATTCTGATAACGATGGTGACGGTGTTGTGGATGGTCTGGACCGCTCACCTTTCTCCAAATCCACTATTAACAATAAATCCCACTTTGACATAAAAACGAATGGGAATGCTACCTACATAGATTTACAGATAAGACCCAAGAATCCTGAGCATCTGAAGCTGCCTTTGCAAAGCTGGGACTGGCCGTATGACGACAAAGGGCAGATAAAAGACCTGGATTACTCTAAGGATGACGTGCAAATTCAGCCCATGCTTGAGTTAAACGCAAGTCAGGTTCCTGCGCAATCACAGGTGAATGATTATGGTATTGTAGTCACTGAAGGCTACTACAAAATTGTTAATAAACACAACGGCAAGTGTGTAAATGTCGACATCGGTCATGGGGACGGGAACAACATCTGCCAATGGGATTATCTTGGTTTGGATTGGCAAAAATGGAAATTGGAACCTGTTGATGACGGTTGGTACAAGATTATTAATAAACACAACGGCAAGTGTGTAAATGTCGACATCGGTCATGGGGACGGGAACAACATCTGCCAATGGGAATATGCTGGTTTGGATTGGCAAAAATGGAAATTGGAACCTGTTGGTGATGGTTGGTACAAGATTATTAATAAACACAGCGGCAAGTGTGTAAATGTCGACATCGGTCATGGGGACGGGAACAACATCTGCCAATGGGATTATCTTGGTTTGGATTGGCAAAAATGGAAATTGGAACTTGTTGAGTATCCTAAGGCATACGTTCCCCTTACCCCTGTCCAGGATTACGGAACCACAGTTGCCTTCAACGGCAGGATGTTCTATCCTGCATCGGCTCCGCTGAACCTTTCCGCCGATGCCAGGCTCGTCTGGATGGTGAATGACAAGGTAGACAAACAAGGTGACCTGTCCTGGAGTCCCACTTTAGGGTTCGAAGGTGGATTTAGTGCTGAGAATGCCGGAGGTGGAGCCGCAATTGTAGACATCAATGGAAATGGCAAGCCGGATTTGCTCTTGATGGGCATTGACAACCCCCAGGGGGATAATAACTTCCGGTACAAAATAGGCTGGGACCTTAAAACTGATGGCAACCCCACCTCCTGGAGTCCCACTTTAGGGTTCGAAGGTGGATTTAGTGCTGAGAATGCCGGAGGTGGAGCCGCAATTGCAGACATCAATGGAAATGGCAAGCCGGATTTGCTCTTGATGGGCATTGACAACCCCCAGGGGCAAAATAACTTCCGGTACAAAATAGGCTGGGACCTTAAAACCGATGGCAACCCCACCTCCTGGAGTCCCACTTTAGGCTACGTAGGTGGATTTGGCGTCTATGATGCCGGAGGTGGAGCTGCCATTGTGGACATCAATGGAAATGGCAAGCCGGATTTGCTCTTGATGGGCATTGACAACCCTGAGGGGGATAATAACTTCCGGTACAAAATCGGCTGGGACCTAGAATCAGAATCAACCACCATTGCCCGCTACAAAGAAGACTTCATGCTCACCGGGTTCAGCGTAGAGGAGAACTCTGGCGCGGATGCAGGTTTGTTTTACAGCGGCGACAGAAACCAGACTATGAATGCGTACCTGGTTCTAAAGTATGAATTCTTGAAGAGCCAGAACACGCTGTTAGAGGCACCAGCTAAGCTGGCGGAACATAACGTTAGCGTCACCTCTAACATTAGTTCATACTCGCATCATGATGCGGCATTGATTGCTGTACTCAACAAGACAAAAGATGCGCTGGATAGCTTACCAGAGGGCAAAATACTACCAATCGTTTTCGCACTATCTGATGTCTCTGCCAATAGCGCCATGGGCACCCCGTATATTCAGGGAAATGAATACAATGTTGATTTAACCAACAGATCTGTGGTAACGACGAAGTCAATCAAGATGAGCTGGTATAATACTACCACAAACGAAATTATTGGGTTTGATGAACTTATAGGAGATGTGAAGATCTGGGAAGGGGATGATATAGAGAAAAAGGCGAATATGCTGATGCTACTTTTGATAGCGAGTTTTGGAGAAACAACACTACCCGGGGTAGACGGCCACGAAATTGAATTCGAGGATCCAGAGGAAAATGAGGTACTTGAGTGGATGCATAAAGGTTATAGTGGTTTCGAGCATCTGGCAGGTCCACTTATCGAGATTATAGCTAAGTCTTTAGAGAAGAGAGCATTTCTACATGCCAGATATGCTATTATGGATGGGCTTACGGGCGAAATGGGAGAGGAGGCGAATTTGAGTCCACGTTTGGGTGAGCTCACGACTCAATACCGCACTGTAAAAGCGACTAAAAATATGGACGAACTCAAAGCGGTGATGAGCGAAGGAGCAATTGTTGAAGAAGCCGGATGGGCATCAAAACTCAGCAAAATTGCCGAAGTGATGGAGGTCGTGGGCTGGATAATAATAGCTGCTGTCGCAATCTATACATTCATCGCGATTGCCAAAGCGGAAGGATGGTCGGGTTTTGGTTTTGCCTTAGGTGCTGTGTATGCCGTAATGCAGCTAATATTTGTTGGTATTCTCGTGGCTATTGGATGTATCCCAGTCGTGGGCTGGGCAATCGCGCTATTGATTGTCATAGCCGATATTATAGCCAGTATTTTTGGCCACGGGTCAGGTTGGCTGATGAAAAAGCTTATAGATTGGCTTGTTAAGTTCATAATCAGGGTCAATCTTGAGCTTGAACCGGGAGGGACAACGTTGAATATAGAAGATTATGATGATAATGGATTAACAGTAGGCGACAAGATAGAAATAAAAAGCTGGTTCTGGGCTAAGGCTTCGGAAACGAAGCGTGGTATAGATCATGGAGATCACGATGACTATAAAGATAGCTATATTCATCCGAAATATGAATACCATAAGGATGATTCTACGTTTGAGAGCGGCAGTTACGAGCATTATTGCGACAGTCACGAAGACCACGATACATGGTACAAAGAAAAGTGCTATACCGGATTGTGGCTAATGCCAAATAAAGGCATGAAGAACCTCCCGCTGACTTCCTGGTTATCTGCTAATTATAAATTCTATTATGACGAATGCATTTTGGGTATTTGCTCGGGTAAATCGAACACAAGTACGACCAAGACCGACCCAGATACCACCTACTTCGATGTGCTCCCAGGAAATATCGGCGATTTCGTGAACTGGTATGCTATTTCGTTGCAGGATACTGATGGTGACGGGCTTCTCAATAGCGTGGAAGGGCATCAGGATACATACTACAAGATTTGTGCCGAACACAGCGGCAAGTGCTTGGATGTCAAGGACGCTAGTACTGCGAGTAGTGCCAATGTCGAGCAATGGGAGTACGAGGGTAAAGATAATCAGAAATGGAAACTGGAACCCGTTGGTGATGGCTATCACAAGATTTGTGCCAAACACAGCGGCAAGTGTTTGAGTATCGAAGACGGTGGTACATATAACGGTGCTAACGTCGTACAAAAAACTTACGGTGGTTATACCGACCAGAAATGGAGGCTTGACCATGTTGGTGGCGAAGGCAACTACAAAATTATTAACAATAGAAGCAGCAAGTGCTTGAACGTCAGCCACAATAGTACTGCGAATGGTGCCAATGTCTGGCAGTGGGATTGGTGGAATAAAGAGGACCAGAAATGGAAATTGGTACCCGTTGAGTGTGACACGAGTGCAAACAAATGGGACACCGATTCTGATGGGCTCTCGGATATGTTTGAGGTACATACCTTCGGCTATGACATAAGCCCAACAAAAGCAGATACCGATTCTGATGGGCTGACCGACATGCTTGAGCTTGAACTTGGCACGGACCCAACTGAAAAAGATACGGATTCTGATGGGCTTACGGATTACGAGGAACACCGCGGCTGGCAGATAACTTTCAACTATTTGGGCGATCCCGGGAAAGAGTTCAGCGAAACTGTTTGGTCTGATCCACGGATAAACGACACCGATTTCGATGGGCTTACGGATTACGTGGAATATATGTTGTGGCTAAATCCAAGGTCAGAAGATACGAATGGCGATGGAATTAGTGATAATGACGCCGGCGGCACACCCACCAGTTGGAGTTCCTCCATACACTCGCCCTATACGGATAGCTACTTTAATGCTGGCGGTGGAGCAGTCATTGCCGACATAAATGGAAATGGGAAGCCGGATTTGCTTTTAATGGGCATTGACGATCCCAGCGGGGCAAATCAGTTCCGGTATATGATAGGTTGGGACATTGATACAGACGGCAATCCCAGCAGTTGGAGTTCCTCCATACACTCGCCCTATATGGGTAGCTACTTTAATGCTGGCGGTGGAGCAGTCATTGCCGACATAAATGGAAATGGGAAGCCGGATTTGCTTCTGATGGGTATTGACGACCCTGATGGGGCAAATCAGTTCCGGTATATGATAGGTTGGGACATTGATACAGACGGCAATCCTACCAGTTGGAGTTCCTCCATACACTCGCCCTATATGGGTAGCTACTTTAATGCTGGCGGTGGAGCAGTCATTGCCGACATAAATGGAAATGGAACGCTGGATTTGCTTTTGATGGGCATTAACGATTCCAGCGGGGCAAATCACTTCCGGTATATGATTGGTTGGGACATTGATACAGATGGCAATCCCGGCAGTTGGAGTTCGGTCATAAAATCTTCCGCTATTGGCAATGAAAATGCAGGTGGTGGAGCAGCAATTGCCGACATCAATGGCAATGGCAAGCCGGATTTGCTTCTTATGGGTATTGACGATCCCGAAGGAGCAAACAAGTTCTGGTATATGATAGGCTGGGACATTGATACCAACGGCAATCCCTCCAGTTGGAGTTCCACCATACACTCTCCTGTTACTGGCACTGAAAATGATGGTGGTGGAGCAGCAATTGCCGACATCAATGGCAATGGAAAGCAGGATTGGCTTTTGATGGCTATTGGCAACCCTGAAGGGGCAAATCAGTTCGGGTATATGATCGGTTGGGACATTAAAACAGGCGAGAGTGAAACAACCTCTTCTGGTGGAATACCGGTTGGAGCAAGCCAGAAGGCGGAATCCGCCACCCAGGATACTGACAACGACGGGCTTACCGACGAAACCGAGACCACCGGCTGGGACGTCACCTTCACCAATTCTACCGGTACCTACACACTCCATGTGACGAGCGAGTCTTTGCTTAAAGACACGGATTTCGATGGACTAAACGATCACGAAGAATTCAATGCGAGGTCGAATCCAAGGAACGTGGATACTGATGGTGACGGACTGAGCGATTACGTGGAGAAGGAGCTTGGGACTGCGGTAACCAATTATGATATAGATGGTGACGGGTTGGATGACGGTACAGAGATTACTTGTGGCAGCGACCCCAAACAAAGCGATACGGATGGCGATGGACTATCAGATTTCGGGGAGTTCGTGCTCGGGTCTGACCCGAACAATCGCGACACTGATTCCGACGGACTTTCCGACTCTCAGGAAAAGCAATTCAATTCAAGTCTGTGTAACCCGGATTCTGATGCGGACCTGCTGTTTGATGCACAGGAATACAACCTGAGTACAGACCCCTGGAATCCGGATTCTGATAGCGATAATTTAACAGACGGCTACGAGATTATTCACAACACGAGTGCATTGAACAACGATACCGATTTCGATGGTGTTCCGGATGGTTACGAGATAGAGCTGTGGACCGACCCGCTGTGCAATGATACGGATGGCGATGACATTTCGGACTTAAGGGAACTGGAATTGGGAACCGATCCACTATGGAATGACACCGATGACGATGGAGTAAACGATCTTGAAGATACAGATTCCTATGTACCACACGTGGCGCGTGTGATACTCGCTTACGACCCGGACGCGGATACTTACGAGTTCGTGGATAAGCTTGCACAATATACCAATGTTACCATCGTGTCACCGGATGAACTGAAGTCAAATTATTCGGATGCACCTTATATCGTGCTTGTGGGCAGACCGGATGGGAACGGAACTGCCGGAAACATCACACGCGATATTTTGATAAAATCCGGGGATAATACCACGCTCACGGCAATGCTCGAATCTGATTATGACCGGTTTGCTGTCGAGTACGGGGTATGGACGCCCACGCAGACGGTAGTGATGCTCACGCAGCCATATCATTCAGACCACTACCGTATTTTGAGCACACTAAAGGGCATGAAGGTGACGCGACTGCCGGATTCTGTTGTGGTGGAATATCCGTCTACGAGGGAGTTCTTCAGCATAGAGGCGATAAAAGAGATAGAATCTTCTGTACGGGTAGAGCTTGAGGAAGCGGTAACACCGTGGGTAAAAATGAGCAGGTATAACGTTTCGACTACTCCTTCTGCGCTGAGTCATACCGGGGGGTTGAGAAGCGAAGAAGAAACAGCGGGGCAATATTTAGAGATAACTGTAAACGAGAACGTGCAGAACGAGACCAGTGATATAATCAACTGGGCATGGATCGGGATGTATTACACGGTGTCAGACTTGGATAGAACGGGCGATGGAGATGCAGACGATGCGGGGGATCTAAACGAAAGTACGTTGAGTCTGTACTCGTTCGATAAATCCGGGTGGACGAAACTTTCTGAAGGAACAGGCGTGGATACCACAAATGTTGTGCTTTATGGTAAGGACTACGAGGGCTATGTATGGGCAAATGTATCGCATTTAGGTTTGCACGGGCTAGCAGGAGAAAAGAGATCGAAACCGATTGTACCAACACCAACACCCGCTGTACGAGGAGGCGGTGGTGGAGGCGGTGGCGGTGGTCCGCAAGACACGGATGGTGACGGTATTAGCGATTTGGACGAACTAATTGCGGGCACCGATCCGAATGACCCGTGTGACCCGAATCATGACTGCGTGGCTTGTTTGGCGATAAGAAGGCCCGCACGAACACCGGCGGCAACACCGAGTTCAGTACCTGTGGCAACGTCAGCACCAGAACCAACGCCGGTGGAGGCACCCGAAGGGACACCGGCGGCAACGCCGAAACCGCGGATACCGGGCTTTGAGGTCGCACTGTTGCTTATAGCGTTTGCGGTGGTTACGGGTTATTTGAGACGGGTTAAGATGCGGAAATTGTAACCACGAGATTAGCACAAGATTTTTGGGTTAGCAGGGGATAAAAAACCAATAGTGTACTTAAGCCGGATCCAGAGTACTATCTTCTCGTGAAAATCTGTGTAATCTGTGGTTAGCTAAACAAACACTATTAATCTTTTTTATTTTTATTCGACCCGTAAAAACTTAATCATCAGGACAGTACCGTCTGTGTAAATCGGTAAAATCTGTGTCCATGATTTTTATCAAAATGGGTAAACTATTTACTGGGAGTTCCCTTATGGGTTATTTGAGACGGGTTAAGATGGGCAAGTTATAAAACGGGGTTACAATAAAATCCGGCATTACTATATTGATAAATAAATAATCGCTAACGCTTACTAAAATTATATACACAGTTTTTGGAGTGGCAAAAATGGTAGAACAGATTTTAAGACGGAAACGCGAAATCATCGAGCGGTTGAAGTCACGAAGGAGCATGAAGCAGGCGATTTATGAAGCTCGGACGGCAGGGAAAAATCCGGTAATCACCGAAGTAAAACAAAAAGGCTTAAAAGAAGGCGACCAAGCGCTGAATATAGAATCCGCGGCAGCCGCGAAACAAATGGAAGCCGGCGGTGCATGTGCCATATCCGTCCTCACGGAAGAAGCGTTTTCAGGTAGTTTATCTGATTTAAGCGATGTTAAACTTTCTGTTACGCTGCCTGTATTGCGAAAGGACTTCATATTCGATGAGTTCCAGTTACTGGAGTCGTATGTGCACGGTGCAGATGCTATACTACTGATAGCACGATTTCTGAGCGCGAGTGAGTTGAACGAGCTGACACAGAAAACTGCCGCGGTTGGTCTGGAAACGCTCATAGAGATAGACCCGGTATCAAAAGACATGATTTCCGATATGGACCTGACGTCAGCATCTACGCTAATCGGCATAAACAATCGCGACCTGGATACGCTTGAGGTAGATGTGGCGACTTTTGAGCAGATAGCTCCTGAGATCAAGTCTGCGATACCTGCCGATGTGCCGTTAGTAGCAATGAGTGGCATAAATACGATAGAAGAGGCACGGCGGATGTTCGCTGCTGGTGCAGACGCTTTGCTTGCCGGTACTTCCGTTATGCACGCGGCTGACATCGAGCAAAAAGTGCGTGATTTCGTGCGTTTTTAGGTACGTTTCTTTTGCGGTTGGGTTACCCCTGCTTTTTCTCTATCTTTGCGTTTGCACTAACTTTTACTCTTACCTTTTTCTTAACTACCGGCACCAACCGCTTTATTTCTATTTCTTGTACTTTATCTAGTTTATATTCGTTAATAGGCGTATCTGGCAGCTTTCCATTCACTTCATACACATAAAAACCCTCTTCATTATCTATCGAAACAATGTACTCGCGGTCCGCGACTCGCTTTAGCCCTACACCCGCAACTTCCTTTAATGCGCTCAGCAAGCTCGCGCCTTGCTCTACTTCTATGTCATATTCATCGCTAAACGTATCCATCGCTTCATACAGCCTATTCCTATTTACCCTTAATACATGGGTCTTACCAAATACTTCGTACTTCAGAACACCTACATTCTCTAAGATTTTTACGTGTTTAGCCGCGACAGGAACCGAAATGCCTAAAGCTCTTGCTAAGCCCGATACATGATACTCCCTGTGCAGCAAACACTTTATCATCGCCACCCGCGTTTTACTGCCCAATGCCTTGAATATCTCACCTTGCATTTCTGTTACCTTCTTACCATTCGGTCTTTGTTACCTATTTAGATTGCAGCTATTAGTAATTAATATACACGTGTGCGGTAAAAAAGGAAGATACCAAAACTCAAGGGTGCAGCATCTTGATACGGTACAACTCATTGCCCAACTTCTTTATATAACTTCTGCCTTTTTCTCCTTCTTCCAACTTCTCGACCCACCTGCCTGGAATTGCACCTTCACCATAAAAAGCGCCACATATCGCCCCGGTCATTGCCCCTATGGTATCGGTATCGCCACCCAAACTTATCGCATATGCAACCGCATCTTCAAACGTGTCAAATCGGCAAAAAGCGTAAATAGCCGTAGGCACGGAATCAAAAGCCGCTATACCGGTACCTAATTCTGTGATTACCTCCTTCTCTTCCGTATCGTCACCCAAAAGCCGCTCTACCGTATTTAGCTTATCGTTATATATCTCTTTAGCAAACGCTTTTAGACGGGGCAACATATCTTCTTTATGGCCCTGCACGGCAAGAGCGATGGAATATGCTTGCAAAGCCGCTCCTTCTTTACCGAGCAGATGAGCATGTGTGATGTGGCTTGATTTATAGGCTATTTCCCGTAGCACTTCTGCGTTATCAAAATACAAAATACCCACAGGGGCAATTCGCATCGCAGCACCATTGCCATACGAACCTTCACCAAAAAATAACTGTTCCGAAGCCGCTTCCCAACTCTCACCCGCGCGTATCCTTCGTAACGCTTCCTTAGACCCCGGGCCATATCCCCTGCTCACATCATAATTCAGGATAAACTTATGTGCCATATCAGCGCCATTGAAGCCCCGGTTCTCGATTAAAGATTCGGCAACGCCTATCATCATCTCCGTATCGTCCGTGTAGCGACCCGACTTCATCTCCCAGTCCCCCCTCGCGCCGTAAACCGCGTTTACCTTCTCCCTGCTATATCCCTCCACGGGGGCGCCTAAAGCATCGCCAACCGCGCTACCTATTAATGCACCAGTAAATTGGGATTCCAGGTCTATGTCCATTATATATCTATTTAGTAGAGGTAATGAAAAACCCTCTTCTTCCTTTTGTATAGCGTTAAAAGCATTTTAGATAATGTTGAAGACATCTTACTCTTAGAGGACTATTACCGATAGTTATATATACTAAATAAGATATATTCAGTTTCAGGTGATCATGATGAAGGGCATCCTTACGAAATCGCTGAAAGGAAGGAAGGCAAAGAGCGGGCTACGTTAGTTGGTAGATAAGCGTTTACGCATATAAATACCGCTCAAATTGCTCTTTCCCTTTTGACTTTGCGGATCGGGGATGAGTACTTTGTTGAGGAGATAATAAAAATGACAACAGGAATGAAGGATTGCCCCGAATGTGGGTCAAAAAAGGTAGTATCAGATTCTAAACATGCGGAACTTTACTGTGCCGATTGTGGAATTGTAATAGCTGAGAATATTGTAGATGTGGGGCCAGAATGGCGTGCTTTTGATGCAGAACAAGCTTCTAAGAGGATAAGAACAGGTCCTGGTATGAGCTATCGGATACATGACAAGGGCTTAAGCACGCCCACACCGTCCTTGCCACCTGGAATAAAGCGAGTGCGATGGGTGAATATGGATAGTAATGAGAAGACCCTTGCATTCGCACTCGTTGAGATAGATCGAATGGCTTGTGCACTAAAACTGCCGGGTAATATCAGAGAGGCAACTTCTGTGTTATACCGTAGGGCAGCAAAGGAGAAACTGATAAAAGGGCGGAGTATAGAGGAATTAGTTTCAGCCATGTTGTACATTGTTTGCAGACAATATGGTGTTCCAAGGACGCTGAAAGAGATTGCAAAGGTATCAAGAAGTCCGTTAAAGAAGATACGGCGAGCGTATATATTCCTTTTACGGAAATTAGGGATAAAGCTCGCGCCGGCGGACCCTTCCCTATTCATACCCCGGTTCTGCTCCGAACTCGGATTGAGTCCTGCGACACGGGAACGAGCAATTGAGATACTGAATGATGATAAGGGTGTAGAAGCAACTCGGGGCTGGGGGCCGATAGGAACTGCGGCTGCGGCAATATACATCTCGGCAATTGTAGGAGGCGAGTACCGCACGGAGCGGGAGATAGCCAAGATTATGGGCACGACAGAGATTACTATCCGGAACCGGTATAAAGACCTGGAGAAGAGGTTAGATATAAAAGTAGATGTCGTTCCCGCATATCCTCGTCATGATAAGGGCGAAGTTTTTGTGATGGACACCTTTTAAATTGGGATAAATGCCTTGATTTTTTCTGGGTAACCCTTTTTTTTTTATGTTTTATTTAATCAAGGTATATGTAGTATTGTGCGGGCTAGCCTGGAGGGCCCGGCGTCCTTTGTCACTTGAAATCGCCGATATGCGAGAGGCGAAGCTTGATTGAGGCGCCGTAGCCATTAGTTCAGCTTGAGGTCCTACGAAGAAATGTCGTCCTACGGGGTTGACGGTGGTATGGTGGCAAGCTGGAGGGTTTGTTGCCTTACCTTTGCTATGGGTACCGGTTTAGGCCCGGAAGGGAGCGGACTCACCGTGGACGGTTGGCGCTCGTAGGGTAGCGATGTGGAGGAAGACTTTGAGGGTCTGACTGGCGGTGAAAGTGTCGAACGAGAGCGTGCCCGCACAAACCTTTCCTTACTGAGAGACGCTTTACTAAGAGCGCTTCTAAGTATCCTAAATCGGGTCAAACCCTTTTATAAGTTCTATATTAACCTTATCTTCTTTCGGTATGACTGCCCTTCTCTTTCTCTTGTGTCTATGCGACACGAACACGTTGTCATCTCCCGCGCAGGTAAAACTTAAATCCTCTTACCCTTTTAATTTTAGCCGTGTCATATAACAAAAAAAACTTCCCTCCCTATATTAGAACAGAATATTAATCAAAGAAACTTGTGCCTTTTTTCTTTTAGCACAGAGTTTTAAAAAAAGAAGAAGAAGCATATGGATAAAGAAGTAGTTTTCGGTAGTATTGGAACCATCCTGAAGTATTTAGGTATTTTAATGGTAGTTCCCCTTTGCGTGGGGGTTTGGTACGGCGAGGGTATCTTATCGCAATTTATTATTATGACCTGGATTGTCCCGCTTGTGATTACTATCACTTCCGGGGTGATTTTAGAGTGGATCGGGACGCAAGGAGAGATAAAAAGGCGAGAGGGTTTTGCCATTGTCGCTTTAGGTTGGCTATTTGTAGCTATCTTCGGCTCGCTGCCTTTCATCTTCTCCGCTACACTTGGTCCTATTGATGCTTTCTTTGAGTCAATGTCCGGCTTCAGCACAACAGGCGCCACAGTAATGCTAAATTTAGAGCAGGTTGACCGGAGCTTACTACTATGGCGAAGTTTCACGCAATGGATTGGCGGTATGGGTGTTATTTTGCTCTTCATTGCTATATTTCCGGCTTTCGGCATTTCCGGCAGCCAGTTATTTGACCGAGAGTTCCCGGGACCTATGTCCGAGCGTATAAGGCCGAGGGTTCAGAAGACGGCAAGAATGCTCTGGTCTATTTACCTGCTACTGACATGTGCGGAAATTATTGCGCTTTTTTATGTAGCGAAATTACCCCTGTATGATTCCCTGTGTACGACATTCGCCACGATGCCAACAGGCGGCTTCTCGCCACTCACAGAAAATATCGGTGGATATATGAACCCCTTAGCAGAGTTGATCATTGCGGTGTTCATGTTTCTCGCGGGTATGAACTTCATCCTGCACTATTCTTTGATACGAAATCCCCGGCGAGTAATAGCAAATAAGGAGTTTCAGGTCTATTGCGTGTTTATACTGATAGCGGTTATCTTGATAACCGGAGACTTATACGTCCATCATTTCGATTCTTTACAGGAAGCATTCAGATACGGCGGATTCCAGGCGATTTCTATCATGACCACTACGGGATTCACAACCGCTAATTATGATGCTTGGGGTGATTTATCCAAGATGGTCATATTTGCACTGATGTTCATTGGCGGATGTGGTGGTTCAACCGGCGGTAGCATAAAAGTCGTCAGGATCTACGTGCTGCTGAAATACAGTATGCAGAGGATTCGTCATATTCTCTATCCACATGCTATATTTGTGCTGAAGACGGGAAAGAAGCCCATCTCTGAGGATATTCTGCAAGGGATTATCGCATTCTTTATCGCTTATGTCTTGATATTTGTAGTGTGCTCGATACTTATGGCTGCAATGGGTTTGGATATAGTCAGTGCAACATCCTCCGTAGCGGCAACTCTTGGCAACGTTGGACCTGGCTTCGGATTCGTTTTCCTTAATTACGCCGAAGTACCTGCGATGGGGAAGCTCATCTTGTCGTTTTGCATGTGGGCAGGACGGTTAGAGTTATTTACCGTCTTGGTTCTGCTAACGCCTGCATTCTGGCGGGTTTAAGGCGCCTATTTTTGTGGTGGCACTCAGAACCTAAATCGGTGCAAATTCCAAAACCGCAAAAAGAGCAAATGCGCCTAATGCTAATAGCAACGCATGCTTCAACCCCGCTATAACCTTACCCGTCCCTAACTTGCCTGCCATAAAACCAGAGCAAAAGCCCTGGATCATTCCGCAATGGAATAAAATCATCTTCATCTTCTCGGAATCCACCTTTACCATTACCGCTCCGCCCGCCCCCGCCACTTTTTCCGACGCTTCTGACATCATTGGTATAACGTATTGTAGAGTACCATTAAGATGAGCAAGAAGACACCGAAGGTGATGTAGCAGATGGCTATGTAAGGCATCATATCAGTAGCTCTTTTCTTCTCCAGCGCTCTCACCTCGTTCACGTCGTCCGCGGTAATTTTTAATATGCTGCCAACATCGCCTCCTACTCGGTAGCCCTCAATAATCAGTTCTATGGACCGTTTAATCATTTTTGTGGGATGCCGCTCGGCAAATAATCTCATCGCCTCTTCGAACGGGACACCCCAGGTGAGTTGATACGCAGTAGTCCTCAGACTTTCCGTAAGTATCCCATATTCACCTTCCGCAATAAGTCCAAAGGAATCCACTAATGTTAGACCTGCCCGCTTTGCCTGTGCGAGCTCACGAAGCAAGAGGGGAAACTCACTATCCGCTTTCTTTATCCTCGTATCTTCCTTGTACATATAATATGCCGGGGGGACGAGCGCGGCGATACCTGCCAAAATGTACGCATCGTAAGGTGCTACAAGCCCCGTCCAGTCGGCGTGAGACTTGTCGTAAAAATAAATTAAAAGCATAAGTACAGCACCGATAGCACCGGATATGTAACCAATACGAATAGGTTTTTTCCTGATGACACCCAGTGGGTCACGGAAAAAAGTTACTATCGCATTCTCCTTTCGCTTCTTTTCTATTGCCGCCAGAAGCTCGTCCTTTTCATCCATTTTCTACACTTCCTTTTTAGTTTTTTAATCCTCACTGACCATTCCAATAAGAATGATAAACGTAACAGTACCGAGCGGAATGACAAGATATGTAATCACCGCGAGCACTTCTAAAGTCGCACTACCGAGGTAACACATTATCGAGATCACCACTACGAGCAGCAGCGGCGCAACCACTATCCCTATAACATAAACCTCTGCGAACAAACCCAGCGTCTCAATAAGCGATTCATAGATCGCCCTTCTTTCGCCCATGTACTCACTCGCAGCATTAATGAAATAGTCGCCCATTTCACCGCCGGAAAGGGCTGTTGTTATTGCGCCCTGCAACATAGTCCGCATATTCGCGGATGGTGTTATTGCCGCGAGTTTTTTCAGTGCCGCCATGAAATCCCAACCAAGCAGTTCCACATCTCTCACCAGCAGCTTCATCTCGTTGCTCACTTCCTCATACGTCTCCTCAGCTTCTGATAGTTTCTTGAATATCTTGTAGGGAATCACACCAACGGACGCCATGGCGGATATATAACCGATGGCATAAGGCAGAGTTTTGTCTATTTTAGTGCCCCTTTCCCATGCCAGTATCTTCGGGTATGAAAAATAGGCAAAGAAAGTGACGACAAAGGAAACTAGGCTGCTACTGACGATGAATACAACATCCATCAACCCAAAAGGGCCAAGATCGAGCACAGGGGATATGATAAGTCTGAACAGTATATACATGCCAACAACACAAGATACGGCGATGATAGCATAGAAAGCCGCTTTTGATAGCCATTTATCCGTAGTAGTGTATAACCGTGCTTTTAGGAGGTCCTCGCTTAGAGAACTGAATTTCGCTTTCCGTTGCAAGAAGTAGTTGCCGAACATCTTTACGGCTATTCCCTCTATATTCATATTTCCGGATGACATCTATTGCTCCTCCCTTCTTATAGCCCTAGCCTCTGCTCTGTTTCCAGAGGATCGACCCTATAATCATGCAACATCTTATGCAGAGACTGGTAATTGGTCATGCCCTTCTTTTGCAGCCCTGCCAGAATCCTTCTCCTGCGTGCAAACTCAGTGCCCAAAGCATCCTCGGTCATATTTAGCTTCTCCATAATCTTGACGAAGATTGAGGATTCGCCCGTGAATTCGAACTCATCCGGTGGTCTCCACGTGAATAGGTCGTTCGTCCTCAGCGAGTCGCTCTCAAAATCTACGCCTAACACTTCTACTATCTTCGTGCATCTCCTGGTTGATTTAGTGCCAATTTTCACCATCTTCTGGAGTGGTATTATGTTCAGGCTGTCGAGTAGCATTAAAGGGACGTTAATATGCTCTTTCGTCAGCCGTTTTACTACGGTATCCGCGGAGTCCGCATGAACCGTTGACATCGTGACGTGTCCGGTCGCCATCGCCTGGAAAAGCGTGTGCGCTTCTTTACCTCTTACTTCGCCCACAAGAACATATTCCGGCCTTTGTCTGAGCGCGGACCTTAGCAAATCGAACATTTCTACGCCTTTCGCACCCTCTTCCACCTCTCTCGTCACTGATGGGATCCAGTTGTCGTGAATCAAATTTATCTCGCGCGTATCTTCTATGGAGACTACTTTACTCTCTGGTGCTATGAACATGGCAAAAGCGTTTAGAACCGTTGTTTTCCCCGATGCCGTGCCACCCGCGATAAGAATATTGGAGCCATTATCTACTGCCATCCAGATATAAGCAATCATTTCCAGCGAGAACGTGCCGGAATTTACAAGGTCTATCACAGTAATAGGAACCTCTTTGAATTTTCTTATCGTAAATGTTGACCCTCTTGTCGTGACTTCTGATCCAATACTCAATTGTAATCTATCCTGGCTGGGCAGAGCGGCATCCAGCAGCGGCTTAGCCAGTGATATGTGTCTCCCCGACCGCTGCGCCATTTTATAAATAAGCGAATCTAATTCTTCCTTCTCAAATATGACGTTCGTTTCTATTGAGTGATAAGTACGATGATAGACGAACACAGGAATTCCGGGCCCATCTGCGGAGATGTCCTCGGACATTGTATCGTTCAGGAGAGGGTCAAGCTTTCCGAAACCCAAGAAATCGCGCTTTATGTAATAAAATATCTTATCCAGACTATCGGAAGTCAATGTTTGCCCCAACGACAAATCAGCAACAATCGCATCCACTTTCTCTTTCAGTAACTTCTCTACGTCCTCCACACCTGAATAACTCACGTCTATCGTCGCATATAACCGTGTTTTCAGCTCGCTTAACAGTTCCTCTTCGCCTTTCGTAAGTTGTACCTCCAAAATTTTGTATAAGGGCGGAATGTCCTTGGTGATCGTAACGTACGCATAAGGTTCAATGACGGGATACTTTTCTCTGTATTCTCCCTCGTCTTCCTGCTCTTGTTCTTCTGTGGATATGATAGATACGGGCGGGGAATCTGATTCGACTTTTGGTTCTGTGATACCGGCTCTGCTGCTGCTATCCGCAATAGCCGATTCAGCCTTTTTTGGTGCGGTACCGGCAGTTATACTCTTCAGTTCGGTCTCGGCACGATTTTTATCTGCACGTATCCGCTCTAAAACAGCGATTGCTGCTTGTTCTTCGGATTCCGCACGTTTTATTAGCGTCTCATCATTCTTTGACCTTGCGCGTTCTGTAATCGCCTTCTTCTTCACCACTATCTTCTCTTGTATCTTCTCAGCTTTTTCGATTCCATTCAGCGCACTAATCGCCTTCTTCACGCTCGGCTTTGCTGTTGGTCCTCGGGCCTTCGCTTTTTTCTTACCTGCACCTAACTTCATCTTCATAAACTCTTTAGTTCAACCTTTTACCGTAACAACGTCCTACGCATGCGTATTTAACCGTAACGCCGGAACATGAGCCACTTTCGTAGCTTGATTGCACCGAATACACCAACCGCTGCGATTGCAATGATAATCACAATTAGGTATATAAACGGCAAACCCTCTTCTTCCATAGGCACCGGAGTAAAGGTAGTGCTCGGCGTTGTTGGTGCTGCGGGCGTGGGTGCGGGTGTCGGACTCAAGCTAGGACTCGGAGATGGACTCGGTGTCGGCTCGGGATGCTCGGGCGTTACCGTAAACGCATATATCGTATTTCGTTGAAATTCGCCTTCTATTATTACCCCTTCGTCTATCTTCAGGTCGTCCAGTTCTTTTCGATATAAAACATCTATCGTACCCGTACCGTCATCAACCTTCAAATCAGTCTTACCGGCTGCGAGGACTATTTGTGTTGCGTTTCCTTCTATACACACGGGCGACTGGAAATAAAGCAAGGGGTTGTCCAGAAGTTCTTTAATTGTCACCGCGCGATAGCCAAGTTCCATGTACGGGTGCACCCGGTCGGCATAAATTAAGCCTTTTACATCCGGCATATTGGCATTACCGGCATATAATCCTGTTACCACCACCTTTTGGCTTTCGAGGAATGGTTTTTAAAAAAGCAAAGGCTCAACACTCACCAATATCTTGCCGGTTGTATCATCCAGCATCAGAATAGCGGCTACTTCTCCTACCTCATATGTTTTTATTTTGTCGTTGTGTATGTATAAAGACGAGAATAATTTCTTTATATGCCTCTCCCGGCTCGTATGTTTGAACGTTATCCGTCTCGATGTTATTGGAAATAGCAGTGATGGTACCTGATATAGTAACCTCATTTCCTACATGCGGTTCGCCTATCCTGGAGATAAGGCTAATGTCGGCAGCATTTACAGCCGGTAAAATCAGGATTAGCATAGCTGAAACGGTAATCACAAGTTTCAACAGAAGAACCAAATGCGATTTCATTCCACCCTCGCTCATCCCATTAACCTCCATAGTTTATCTGTATATTATCACTATATCGTATATCTATAAATAACATGTGGCTAGAACACATAAAAATTTTCCTTTGGATGCTTTGTTGTTCCCCTGTTTTAACCTTAGACTTTGTATTTGTATAGCAGGGGTAAAAAACCACGAGATTTCACGAGATTACCACAAGATTTTTGGGTTAACAGGGAATAAAAAACCAATAGTGTACTTAAGCAGGATCCAGAGTATTGTCTTCTCGTGAAAATCTGTGTGATCTGTGGTTAGCTAAACAAACACTAGACTTTTATATATATGGTTGTAGTTAATTTATTATCATGGGTGTGGAATCTCATGAGTAAACGCGAAAAGATGGTGGGGCTGTCCGCATTCATTCTTATTATACTTCTGGTTGTTCTTATTGCACCTGCAAACGCTGGTGTTAGTCCTGAGGTAGGAAGGGCTATTGGTGACGCAAATTCCTCTGCATTCATCGGTGAGACGAACCTGCGATTTGTTGACGGCACAGGGGCTTCGATACCTTCGGGTAAACTAAAGAGCACATGGGAAGGCAGTAATATAAATATTCCCTTTGGTACACCGTTTGATTCTAGTTCTAAAGCCGTGAAGGATAATCTGATTGAGGGAGATTATGACGTTATAGTTGATAACAGGAAAACTACGCGCGTGACATTCTACTCACCTGCAAATCAGTTAAAAGTGGAAACTAAGGTAAATGGTGAGGATTTTTCGTGGGTTACAAGGGGTGGTAATATAACATTTAACGCGACTACAAAACTAAATATGATTAAAGGGATGCAGCCAAACAATATTACCTATAAGCTCTTAGACACTCAAGGTGTGCAAATGTATGCGGTGCATGGGAAAACTCTTACAAATATTAGTGTCGACAGTACAGGTGGGACTTCTATAATAATAAACACTACGGGGCTGGACATCGGTACGTACACGCTCAGCATTGAAACCGATCCAGATACAAATAATGGACTCGATGCAGAAGGTCCTTCGGTATCGTTTGATGTGAGAAGCAGAGGAATCACAATAGACGCAAAACCGCCAAAAGAGATAGTTACAAAGGATATAGTTTTTTCGATTGAGACTACGCCCCATACCCATGTTATGCTAAATGTAACCTGGGGTCTGCCATCAAAGGTGTTCTTCAAAAATGAACAGGGAAAAGAAGTAGGGAGCACTATTTTAGGGGTGGCAGATAAAAATGGTAAACTTGAAAGGAAGGCATATTTTGAGGCTATTGGCTCGTATGAAATCACAGCAATCGAGTTCATTGCTAATACCACCGATAGCATATTTGTAGAAATTGCGCCGTACACCGTGGAACTAAAAACCGATAAATCAACTTATTCTATTGGCGAGGAAGTGGTGATTACCGGTTCTGCAACTGCTGGTGATAAGTTAGTGCTTAAAATTGATGATGAAGTGGTCAAATGGGATGATGATGACATAACGAGTTCCAAATATAGCTGGAAAACAGAGGGTGAAACGTTAGGCTCGCATGAGATTGCAATGTGGGTTGTAGGCACACCGGAATCACTGTTCTCTGACCCTTTTTATGACCTTCCTGATGCTTCCGTAACCATAATACTATTACGAGGCGGATTGAATGCCGAGGTGGATAAAGAGTTTGTTGCCCAGGGTGATGACTTCACGATAAAAGGAACTGTGCCGGGCAGGGACCGCGTGGATGTTATGACAATTGGACCCAAAGGCGGTAGTGGTCACGGATTAGACCCCAACGATATCGTAAACGAAACTAATGGGGCATTGAATGCCCCTGGTCTTACTTACTTAACATCCGGTATATCCACAGATGGAACATTTGAAACAGACAAAATAAAAGTTGACAGGGGCGCGGACACAGGCATGTATCAAATAGCAGTACTCAACTATGGAAAAGATGGTGTATGGGGCACAAAAACCGGCACAAATAATCTGTTAAAGGCTATAACACACAATTACAGCATTTCTCTTGTAACTAAGACCCAGGAAGAGATTCTTGCTTATTTAATGGATAATACAGTGGGCCAACCAGGAAGTGACGACCTCTTATGCGTAGTAACGCTAAAAGTAGAAAATGGTTTTATAAGACTCGATGCGATAGAAAACGTGCTGCTTGGCACCGAACTCAAAGTCACCGGAATTTCAAATAGAGAAGTTGAAACGCAAATAGTAGTTACCGTAGAAGGTCCTACGAACTTAAAACCACAGGTTATCGAGGTAAAAGCCGACACTAAAACGTTCTATAATACTTTCGAGACATCATTCGGCACCGCGACTGCGAAGATAGGTGAATACCTGGTGACTGCAAAGGATAACGATGGGCACGAGGTTACAACAACACTAAACATTATTCTGACGGACGAGCCAGTAATAAATTTCAGCACACCGGCACTGCCAACAGTCGAAGAGCCTGCGAATCAGAGCGATAACGAAAGCGTGAATGTGACGTTGGCAGAAGCGCTGAAACGACCAGTATTCAAGGTTGCTTTTATTGTTGCCGGTCTGCTCGTGGTGGGTGGCGCAGCATGGGTTATATTGAGCAGAAAGGAAGAGCCATCAGGGCTGGCACGACCACGCCGAGGAGGGCTAGCAAGTGCGAAGCGTAAAAAGCCGCAGTGGCCACCACAGAAGCGTAAAAAACGGCTTTGAATATCGTATGCCTGCTTTATCAAGAAAGAAAAACGAAAATGATAGCCGCAGATTAAGAATAGGGCGGTTACCCGCCCCTTCTCATCTCAGAACGGTACGTGAGACTTTCACCTCATACCGCTCAAGCATCTCATAACCCTTTCAGTATCGGGCAGCGGTTCCGAAAGTTAAAGTAGTCTTGGTCAATA
>DAOUUS010000181.1 GCA_030668065.1 Candidatus Methanophagales archaeon | reverse complement strand
ATAGCCGCTATACCCACCGCAATACCCAGCACGGTGAGTATCGAACGCGCTTTTCGCTCTCTTATGCTCCGGTATGCCATAAAAAGTTTGTCCCACATTGCTCAATCAAGCACCTTACCATCTTTCATCTTTATCTTACTTAGATGCTCCGTTCGAATCATTCTATACTTCACTTCCTACGCTTTGCTCTCCGCCACAGGATTACACCCACCACCAACAA
This sequence comes from Candidatus Methanophagales archaeon, assembly GCA_030668065.1. Lineage (GTDB taxonomy): Archaea > Halobacteriota > Syntropharchaeia > Alkanophagales > Methanospirareceae > QENJ01. The sequence goes on along the minus strand of DAOUUS010000181.1, from coordinate 3,943 downwards.
AACTACTAGCAGTGCAACGAAAGCCAGAGCAATAGCGGGTAAAGCTTCCTTCTGCTGCTCTTTTACTTCTATGTTCACTTCGTAGCCTCGAGTTTCGTATATCCTGTCGGTGTCTATATCCCGGAACGAAAGATCAAATGCGATTTCGTTATCGCCTATCTTCAGTTCGCTGCTGTCAATGTCAAAAGAAGCGGAAAAAACGTCTCCTACTTCCATGTCCCCCACAAAATATTGTGACGGCAATATCCGCACGTTTCTGCTGTCAGACATGGGCACGACAGTTACTGCTTTTACATCTTTTGGCATTCCATTAGCCACGTCAAACTCTATCTTCGCAACTTCGCCCTTCGCTACCGATTCCGGTGCAGCCACAAGTATAAGCTTTATGTCGCTATTGCTCCTCACAGACACCGCCGAGTCCAGTGTATTTCGATGCGAGTTGACGCCGTTCTTGTAGTCCACAACGAACTGAAAGTCTTTGTTACCATCCGAAAGCGGTATAAGCGCGAAATTCAGGTCTCTTTGTTCGTAGGGCGCCAAATTGCCTATGTATATTCGTTCCGGTAGGAATTCTAGCTCTTCGGTTTCTGCTTGCACGTGCACCTGCACACCCGACACGGAATTGGGTCGGTTATTCGCTACCACGATTACAATCTCGCTGGATTCACTGAGCGAAATATCAGCCGGAATGTCTTTCTCAAGAATCTCTACGCTACTGCTTTCTACCTTTACGGGCACCGGAAATCGTACGTTATCGCCATTATCCACTTCTATGTACAGTTCTGTGAAATAAGTGCCATCGCTGGCACTGCCATCGGCTTTTATCGGTAAAGAGATCAATATGCTTTGACCCTGCCCTAAAGAACCAACGTTGTAGTATTTGGTACGGTGCGAACCTTTTTGCAACCATTCTATCTCCCCGCTGCTGCCCAACCGTATGGTTTCTATTTCTGCGCTTACCGCTGAGGTCATCTGGGTAGTAGAGGTGTCGCTCCCTGATCCACCAGAGATCGTACTTTCCTGCTCTAACGACTTAGTATCCATATTCATTATCGTGACTGTAATTGTGCCGGTGTCGCCGGGCATCAAGACTTCGGGCTCCACCTTGTAGTCCGTAACCATAACGGCAGGGCCACCGGTATCAGATACCGCGGCTGTTGCAAGTAGTAGCAATGCCGCCACCGCAAAAACCGTTGTAATACTTTTAGACGTACTTATCATATTTTATCACCTCCTAGTTGTTTATTCATTCCATACTGCTCAAACCGCTTAATAAAATCATCCAAGATTTGCTCGAAGAACAATACCTGTTTGTAATAAGTTTCTACAATCCGTAACTCCTCTTCTGATTCTTTTGTGCTTTCCCGTTTATACTTCTCTATGATTACAGGTAGTTTTTGTTTTGATGGTAATATGATATTATCGTACTTCCGTCTCATGATCTGGAGCGATATAGCTAACATATCCTTTTCCATGTAGAAATACACTTTTTTCGATTTTGGTTTCTTTGTTCTCTTTACAATTCCTGCTCGTTCTATAAATTTCATGGCTGTGCTCACTGCGGAGGGGCTATACCCTGTTCGTTTTGCCAGTTCGTCAAGCGCGAGTTCCTCGGGTTCGATAAACAGACTACCGATGAGCTTTGATTGTAGCTCATCAAGACCGTTTACTTTACTGTTTTCTGCGATAAGACATATAAAATCCGCTTTTGGGGTGTCCATCTTCAATATTACCTTTTCGTTTATTCGTTTTATTCTGATTTCTCAGTATAATGTGAACATACACGGAATTGGATATTTAACAGTTGCGGTTTTTCGGGAAATCGAATAGCTTATATACTACTAAAACTAAGTCGCTATGTTTTTGGTAATTACTGTGTTTGGGGGTTGCACAATCACGAATCAAAGAACTTAATGTATAGCTTAAAATCAGGAAAGCACGACAGCTAAAAAGTATAATTATTAGACACAGATTAACACTAATTAACGCAGATGGAAAGAATATAAACAGCGTGAGATAACTGAAAAGATAATTGGTGCTGCCTACAAAGTACATAACTCATTTGGTTCTGGTTTCTGGGAATCCCAGAGCAACCGGTATTGAAGTTGGACTTTTAGTTATTTTTGGCACCAAACCGGAAGTTAAACGTAAGGCAGTTGATTTTCTGCGTAAATCTGCGTAAATCCGTGTGATCTGCGTCCTAAACAAGTAGTAGTACTTTATTATACCATAAAAAAAATGTTAGCATGGGTGGTGATACAGCCCCCACTTTAAGTCTTTGCTTTTTCGGCACAACTGCAATTGCATACTTGAGGCTGCTCTACTGATTAATTTTCACGCAGCCACGCCCAGGCGGCATCCATATCCGCAGTGTGGAAATGTTTTGCTTCATGCGCGAATAATTTATTTGCCATTGACGTCATCCACTCTTCCCATCTCTTGTCGCCGACAATAGCCAACTTGTCTATATTATTATGGTATTTATGCCCAAATGCTAGATCTGACTCCATCGCTTTCACCGTCATCGAGTCGAACTCCATGTCAAAAAGCATGCGGATGTTGCCTTCACGCTTAAGTAGCTCATCTACCTCTGGTTCCAGTTTATCATAATCGGCACCTGTCACTTTTCCACTCGCCTTGTAGCCGATTACGTTTCCCGAACTTCCACTTAGTTTTTCAAACATATTTTATCACCTGTCTTGGCCATATAACAAGTGTGCATGTAAAACTGCCGGTCGCCTACAGAAAAGTTACAAAATACTGTAACTTTTTTTTTAGCATAGATAAAATTAGGGGCCGTTATAGAACTAGCCCGTAATCTCGTTAACAATCGCATCTCCGACTTCGCTCGTGCTTGAATTACCGCCAAGGTCGTATGTCTTTACTTTCCCGGTCCTCAAAACCGATTCAATCGCATTCAAAACCGTTTCTGCCGCGGTATCCTCGCCAAGATCAGCTAAAAGCAACGCACCCGCCCAAATCGTGGCTATCGGATTGGAGATGCCTTTGTCCTTGTATTTCGGTGCAGAGCCATGAATCGGCTCGAACATAGAAACGCCATCCGGATTTATGTTACCGCCGGGTGCAAGACCCAACCCGCCCTGTATCATCGCACCAAGGTCTGTGATAATATCGCCAAACATATTTGGTGCCACTACTACCTGATACCATTCCGGGTTCTTAACAAACCACATACAAATTGCATCCACGAAGTTGAACTCGGTATCTATGTCCGGATAGTCACTTGCAACTTCGTTGAACACTTCTCGCCAGAACCCGTAGCTGTGTGTTAACACATTCGCTTTATCCACACTTGTCACTTTCGTTTTGCCGTCCTTCTTCGCAAGCTCAAAAGCGAACCGCATTACTCGCTCACAGCCTTCGCGCGTTACGACACCGATTTGATATGCGAGTTCGTCAGAATCGGTCTCGATGTCCACACCAAACTTAATAGTATAAAGGTTTCTCAGGACTTCTAACTCGTCCCTCTTCTTTTCTTTACCCCTCACACGGCCGCCAATACCGACATAAAAATCTTCCGTGTTCTCACGCACGACACTGAAATCTATATCCGCGGGTCCCTTGCCCACCAGCGGTGTGGGAACACCTTCCAGAAGCTTCACCGGCCTTAGGTTCACGTACTGGTCGAAATAGAACCGCATAGTAAGCAAAATACCTTGTTCTAAAACGCCGGGCTCTACTCGCGGGTCACCGATGCTACCAAAATAAATCGCATCTCTGCGTTCTAACTCTTTTAGCGTTGCCTCATTTATTAACTCGCCGGTCTTCAAATAATGCTCGGCGCCATGCGGATATTCAATCCATTCGAGTTCGAAGCCTTCACGTTCAGAAGCTGCTTCAAGCACTTTCAGCCCTTCACTTATTATCTCTGAGCCTATGCCATCGCCGCGGATTACCGCGATATTATATCCTTGTTTCATCT
>DAOUUS010000160.1 GCA_030668065.1 Candidatus Methanophagales archaeon | reverse complement strand
ATCATGAACTAGCAGGGAAAACGTTGATCTTTGACGTCACTCTCGTTTCTATCGGTAAGGAAGGCTAATACCAGATTAGATTGTCTTGTTTGCACTCAGTGCTCTGTGTACTTTTTGTATCCGGTGATACCACGGGCAAAGAGTCCTGAGACGTTTTCTTTCAAACCTGTTACTTACTTACTCTATCAACAGCAGCCCGAAAAAGGTTATCTTGGCGTGAGAGGAAGGGCATACCTCTAGTTCATAACCTGCCGTACGCACGGTCTTGAATACATCTATTCCGCACGCCTCCATTGACGTTCGCGCCTTATCCTGATGTTCACAAAATCTCTTAGCCGCATGGTCTAAATCAAACCCCTCTCTTTCCGGCAGACAATCTCGACAGTAAGTGCATGGTAGTGCAGCCATTGCAAACGCTTTGTAATATCCCGCGAGAAAAGTGTGCCGCTCTAATTCAAACATCGTATTGTGCATCTTAAATATCGCATCCCAGAGGAAATGATGAATATGCGCGGGAGGCACTTCTTCATTCGGCTGCACATCTTCAAATCGTGTGATAAGCGCTTTTTCGTAGCAGCTTAGTAGCTTCCGCGTCTCTTCAGGTCTCGGGGTATACGGTGGGCACGTCATATGCTTCCCGTATGCTCTACAGCCGTATTCACATTTCCAACGCACCCATTCAGCCACTTCTATCGTATCTACGGCGATTCGTTTGAAATCGCTATGTATCTTTCGCAATTCCTGCAATAGCGTGTTCAAATCGTTTCTCATCTGCCTATCATCTTTCCATACACTTCAATCGCCCGTCTCAAGTCTTCCTCTTTCAATAGCCCATTCGGTGTAGGTACTTCAAATATACGCTTCGGGATACGCAGTTTCGTGAGGTCATAACCTTCCCTGAACTTAAAGTCCATCTTAGCACGATGAATATCCCGCCCAATGTCGTTTAACTTATCCTCTGTCCAGCCCTCTAACCCTATTGCACCCAACGCCTTTAATACAGTCTCCGGTGTGAACACTTTCCGCGCAAAGAAGCAGACCACGAGGCTTGACGGTATCTGTCGCCACTCTTCCTCCTTCAATAACGCACTCGCCACCTCTTCTATGCTGAAGTCTGTACCTATCAACTTCTGGTCGAGATCGTATCCCGCGGAATCGAGATGGCTGTGCCTCGCACCTGTGAGATTATTCAGGTAACATGCGAGCCCGGTATGGTATTCCGGCATTTCGTTACCACCAAATGCAAGTGCATAATCCTGTCCGCCGTAAACGCTTGACGCATACTCAACGCCCTTAGCCAGACTCTGGTAAAACTCGTTTGGCATCTCCACGATCTTTTTTATCGCTGCAGAATAGACCTTAACGTCACCCCATTTTAGTTCAAGACCGTCGGTATGCTCCTTCGTTATTAATCCCTTTGCATACGCCTCTGTCGCCCATGCTAAGGTCACACCGGTACTTATCGCATCCATGCCCACTGTGTCCACCGTATCATTCAATCTCAAATAATCCTCGGCACGTTCCATCCCAAGCATGAATCCAAGAGAATAGATAGTCTCGTTATCGTAAGGCATGGTAGAGGTTTTGAAATAATAGCCCGGCGCGTAGAGTTCTCTTAGCGATGCTAAATGGACACAACCAACCGGGCAGTGAGCACACGAAATCCGCCTCGATAGATATTTCTCGGCTATGTTTTCACCCGATAGTTCCCGCGCTACCTTTTCCGGCGCTCTCGCAGATTCTAAATTCTTATAGGCCATCCCACCGAGTTTATTCATCGAGTAAATCTTACCGGGAGTGCCCAAATCGTGATATTTCGCCATTGCATCACTCTTAACCACAACGTCTTGTATCTCATCGTAAACGCGCTTGTATTCCTTTCTCTTTGTTTTCGGTACTTCCACGCTCTTATCTGCGGATATAACCAGGGCTTTCAGTTTCTTCGAGCCCATCACAGCACCTAGACCAAGCCGCCCGAAATGGCGATATGTTTCTGTCACTGCGCAGGCATATCGCACCATCTTCCCGCCCGCAGTGCCCGTGCGTATAATGGTCCTTACTCCTGCGCCCGGCTCCACTTCCCTTAACACTCTGCCCACTGTTACCGCTTCCATACTCCATATAGAAGAAGCATCTCGGAACTTTACTTCATCGCCCGCGATCGCTAAGTACAACGGGATGTCGCTTGCACCTTTTATTACTATCGCCCCGTAACCCGCGAATTTTATCGCTATTGCACTTCTACCACCGCAGTGGCTTTCGCCAAGGTTGCCCGTTAAAGGCGATTTGAACATTGCTACGGTCTTAGAAGCTAAGGGGTATAAACCCGTGAGAGGCCCCACGGCGAATATGATTGGATTCGAGGCACTTAGAGGATCTATACCCTGCGGACATTCTTCTACCAGCAGTTTTATCGCAACGCCCGTACCGCCGAGATACGCATCAAACAAGTCCGCTCTTTCCTCTGTTCTGATGTCTTTTTTCGTTAAGTCTATGTACAGAACCTTATTCATATCTTCTACTTTCATTAACATTTGTTTAGTCTCCTAAGCTTCTACTAAGCCAATAGCGTCATGCACACAGTATTTCGCGCATTCCCCGCAGTATTTGCACACGATGGGTTTGTCACGCTCGTCATCCCAGAACATAGCGCCTACAATGCAGGATTGCACACAAAAGCCACAGCCTATACACTTGGTCTCATCCAATACTACCCCGCCTCCTTCTTTACGCTCTTTTAACGCCTCGGTAGGGCATACTTTTGCACACGGAGGGTTCTCACATGCACGACAGACAACGATTACAAAGCCTCGTTCTATCCCGCCTGCGGACCGCACCCGTATCGCCGATTTGTCAAGCCCTATTCTACCCACTCGTCTCGAACAAGCAAACATACATTCCATGCACCCGATGCAATTGTTCACATCTAGCGCAGCCAATTTTTTCGCCATTTATCTACCTCTATACTTTTATACATAAGGTCCTGCGCAACTAAAAGAATTTTGGCTAAGCACAAAAAGAGAACGTGTGCTAAAGTAAAGGTTCATTTAAGTTGAATTTCATACCGTCTCGCGCCGCTATCACGTTTACGCCCGTTTCGTCACACATTCGCTGTGCTATCTCCCATGGTTTGTTCTTCAGCATCGTCATACCGAAATGCGTGAGTATTGCCACTTTCGGGCGGTTAGCCACGATTATCTTTGTTGCATCTTCGACACAAAGATGGTCCACGCCTTCTCTTGTTTTATACATCGCTACATTCAGCACGAGAACTTCTCCATCGTAATAATTCTCTAAACCCTCGAAATAGAGCGTATCCGTGATAAAAGAGATACGGGTCTTATTCGCACTGCGTGCTTTTATGTTCAGCCCGTACGCTTCTACACCATGAATATGCCGTTTCGGTGTGCTTATCTCAAGCGTACCGATATGATAACTCCCCCCCTCTTCCATCACTTCTATTCGTTCCAGAAGCCCCTTATAATGATCAAGGACAACGGCATCGCCTCCGTTCGAGAGCGCATCTTGCGGGCAGAGAAGCACCCCTCTATGCTTGAAGCCACCGTCGGTCATCGCTTCTATCATTACGTTCACATCGTTAGAATGGTCTAAATGCTTATGCGACAGGACAATAGCATGCAACTTACCGGGATTGAACTTCGGCTTGCTGGCTGCGAATCTTACCAGCGTGCCGGGTCCCGGGTCTATAAGGACGTTCGTGCCATTCAAGCTGAGAATAGCGCCCGCAGAAGATCGAAACTGAGTTATCATTACAAACCTTGCACCTGCGGTTCCCAAAAATCTTAGTTCGTCTTTATCAGTCATTTAATTGTCGGGTTCTATCTTTCATATGTATAGTATATGTATGTGCAGTGCATCCTTTTATTTGTTGTGCTTAATTGTTTTACTCAGAGCTGAGCGTTCTCGACTATATCGTCTCAAATCCGATATGCAACCCACATGCCCTTGCAATACCTATAGCCTCACGATATTCACTCGTCTTTAGCCCTCTGTTTAGCTCTTCATACTCGTATGCCTTATACATGGGTCTATATTGCGCCATAATGTTCACATACGAGTCCTTAGATATTTCCGTAGCAATGAACTTAAAAACTGTCGCAGAACCGGCTAACCCATTCGGAAGTACAAGATGCCGTATCAACAGCCCCTTTATGGCTATCCCTTTTTCATCCACCTGTAAATCACCCACCTGACGGTGCATTTCCGTAACCGCTTCTTTACAGCGCTCGAAGTAATCGGGTGCATTTGAGTATCGCTTCGCAGTTCCCGAGTCGCCATATTTTATGTCGGGCATGTATATATCCACGATACCGTCCAAAAGCTCTATAGTGCTTCTTGATTCGTATCCGCCGCAATTGTAAACAATAGGGACGCGAAGCCCTTTTTCCACTGCTATCTTTAGCGCTTTCACGATTTGT
>DAOUUS010000309.1 GCA_030668065.1 Candidatus Methanophagales archaeon | reverse complement strand
TTTTGAATTACATACCCGAGCGAATAGCGACTGGCTTGATATTCATGTCAAGTAAATCACGACTGCGCGATGTGCAGTTTACGGCAGCCGAAGATGTACGTGTTCATTTGACTATTGTGGCGATGAGTTCTGCGTTACGTGTGAAGCTGGAGAAACTCGGGCATTATTCGGTGGGTGGTGCCGGCTTTGAAGATGCAAACGCGAAGCATATCGCTGGTGCAATACGGATAGTGAAGCGAAGCACATTCATTTTTGTTTCTTTTTATATCGCGGTTATGGCGGTTCTTATATATAAAATACAAGTTCTAACTATTTAGGACGCAGATTTACGCAGATTTACGCAGAAAATCAAATGCCTTGCGTTTAACTTCCGGTTTAGTGCCAAAATTAAGTTCTATCATCATTGCAATCTCATAAACCTTTTCCAGAAAACCATAAATCAGTTTATTATAAACTCGATAGAAGATTCTAATAATCTCCTCCGTCAAGTCCGTATATTTAAAATCCTGATTATCTGCGTTCTTCTGCGTCCGATTATCAAATTTTATTCTTTCTTGTCTATTTTGTGGGTATGTGAAATTGGGCGTGGTTATACTCGTAACCACAAGGTTATTTAGAATAAACTTTTTGGTGGGAACAGTAGTTTTTATGCGCATGCCTTTGGGTAAACCTTTTTATTGTGAGTTTCTTAAGAAGTAACTTCCGATACCTTTTCCACTCGCATCAACGGGTACTCCAGCTCAGCTTCGTATTTCAGCCTTACATGTACTTCCGCTTGTCCATACACGACCACCACTTTTACGTCCAGCATTGCACCGCTTAACTCACAATATTTGAATTGGTTCGCAGCTAGGCGCACCTTTTCACTGTTTATATTCACTTCTACTGACGCCACACCGGGCTGAAGCGCGACACTCCTTTCTATCGTCCGTGCCAGCAGTTCCAGTGTTTCCGTGCTCACGGGTGTACCTATGAACTGATGGTAAAGAGCGCCTAATTTTATGCCGGCTTCAAACAATGCGTTGTCTCGATCCGAAATAGCTTCTTTTTTTGTCATTTTTCATCACGACTTTGAACCTTTACATCCTGGTTTTCAACTTGCTTTAGATTCCATTCTACCTTCCTTAAAACTCCTCGCAGCGTTTGCACCTCTCGTGCCGTGAGTTCTGCCCTGCCGAGTATTCTTCTGAGCATAATCAACGTCTTATCCTTTTTGTGTTCCTTGTAGCCTATATCTTCCAGAACGGTTTTCAGGTGCATGAACAAACGCTCTTTGTTCTCCACAGTCGCTAATTGTAGTCCTATCGGCGTGGAATCTACAGCGCTTAATTCGTATAGTAGTATAGCAACTGCATGAGAGAGGTTCATCACCGGGTAAATAGGGCTCGTGGGGATACAAACAACGAGGTCGCATCGTATGAGCTCTTCATTCAACAGTCCTGTATCTTCTCTACCAAATAACAGCGATACTACACCGTCTATTCCTTCTACTTTGGTCTTCAGGTCCCGTGGCGATAAATACGGCATCCGAAGATGTTCATTCACCGAAATACCGTGCCGCGCGGTAGAACCCACAATAACGGCAGAGTTTGCAATCGCTTCGTCCACAGAACCCAGCACTTTAGCTGCTGTTAGCACATCGTGCGCGTGAGAAGCGACGTGAAACGCTTTTGTGCCTATAGTCGTGGGGTTCACAAGGCAAAGGTCAGAGAACCCGAAGTTTTTTACTACCCGTGCCACTGCCCCTATGTTCTCGTCATTCTTGGGTTCC
>DAOUUS010000237.1 GCA_030668065.1 Candidatus Methanophagales archaeon | reverse complement strand
GAAGATACCGCTTACCAGCGCAAAAGCACCCACGAAGATGGTTAACGTTACCAAAGTCATTCCAGGCCAGAACAAGATCAAAAAGCCGATGATCAGTGCAAAAATGCCTTCCAGTGCTAGTACCCATGAATCCTGTGCTAACATAGTTTGCTCCATTCCAGTTGTTTCATTCATAATTTTTCCTCCTCATCCAGAATTGTTACTGGTTGTTCTGTATCCAAACAGCAGCATCCGGATGTTTAAACATAATTCTCCACCATACTATTCCACAAGCAACTAATTGTAGTCTCTCCAGTTCCCGATACATTTCTACCCAAGTTTGTTCTTTTCTCCTATTCCGCGCGTGTGAGTTCCACGCTTGCGAATCTATCTAATAATGTACATACACGGGAGTATATATAAGTATTTCGGCTGACTTTAGATTGTTCTGCTTGCGTGCTCACGCGGAATGAAGATTTTGGATGTGGCCCGTCATGAGAAGATCAAGCTGATTTAGAGCTGCTGTAAAATGACGATTCGGTGCTTTAGTGATATATAGTGGAAAAGCGTTATTCACTCCGCGGTATCGGCCCTATATAAAACCACGAGCAACTGAAAAAATAGCAAACGTTCTTTGTGAAAGAAAGTTTGTCGGATAAACCCGCATTTCTTGCGCTATTTCTCGTTCTTCATTTCGCTCTCCGATCCAAGAGCGGGTATTGAAAAGAAAAATGTCGTACCTTTTCCCAGTTCCGACTCCACCCATACGCCCACCGTACCGTTCCACAATCTTCTTACAGACCGCAAGACCGATGCCCGTGCCTGCATATTCGTCCCTGCTATGCAGACGCTGAAATATGGTAAAGATACGTTCGAAGAATTCCGGCTCTAGTCCGATGCCGTTGTCACGCACAGAGAAGACCCAAGTGTCGTGATGCGTATTCTCCGGTCGCGAGTTATTATCCACGAACGTCGAACCACGAGTAGCCGAGATATGAATACGTGGCACCTCATCGCCCCGGAACTTAATCGCGTTTTCTATCAGGTTCTGAAATAACTGAACCTGTTGCGATCCGTCCACCATTACAGTCGGCAGTGCATCGTGGGTGATCACCGCACCACTTTCCTCTATTGCCATCTTCAAATTGGTGAGCACTTGCTCAAGCACGGTTTCGCAGTCGGTCGGCTCGAGAGGCTTGCCATGTGTGCCCACACGCGAATACGCTAACAGGTCATTGATCAGCGTTTGCATGTGAGTCGCGCCATCCACGGCATAACTAATGAAATCGTCAGCATCGGCATCGAGTTTGCCTTTGTAGCACTGTGCTAACAACTGCACGTAGCTTGCCACCATACGGAGTGGCTCCTGAAGGTCCTGAGACGCCACGTATGCAAACAACTCCAGCTCGGCGTTGGATCGCTTCATGTCCTCCACGGTCTGCTTCCGCTTTGCTTCCGCATGCTTACGCTCTGTGATGCTCTGTAACGTCTCTATCGCACCGGTAATCTTGCCCCTATGATCTCGTAATGGCGCTGCAGTGAAGAATAGCCATTTTCCGCCATTGCCTAAAGAGGGGAAGAAATCTTCTGCTTCATAAGCGCCCTCTATAAGTGCAGATTTTTTATATATGCCCTCATAATATCGGGCTATCTCGTAATCCCGTAATTCATCCACTATAATATCTGCCATCATCGGTCTTTCCACGGAATAGAAAGGTGTCCACTGTTTTTTTGTATTCATCATTTCATTAGCAGAAACCCCGGTTATATTCTCACAAGCTTTGTTCCAGTGCGTGATGGTTATGCTCGCTGTCAATTACAAAGGTGGGCACCGAACTTCCATCAACTATTTGCGAAAGTTTCTTCTCGCTCTCCCGCAACACTTCCTGCGCCCTGATGAGTTCTTCGCTTTTCCTCTTTGCAAAGACATTCGCGGTGCCATAGGTGCAAAGTATTCCAATCAGCAGCAATAACAGTGAGCCAAGTATACGGGCAACACTTTGAAACTCCGGTCCCCACAGTTCCCATATATACTTCTCGCCCACAAAACTAAAAATCAAAAATCCGCCAAGAATAACCGCGTTTGTGTAGATGTAGTACATGCGGGGGTCGGCAGTGCTCTTCGGTAGTTTGAAGAACGTTCGCACCGTGTCTGAATATAGCAGCCCTTGCGCGATAAAAATAATTAATAGCCCGTTTACCGCTTCCTTGAACACAATCGAGACTGTTACCGCCAGAGGCATAAACGTATTGGCCGGGGGCACGTTCAGGGTGAATACCCATCGGAATACGGTGAACAGCAACACGGTATTGAATATACGGAATATCAGCTCGCCAAGATAGATGTTATACCATGTGCGTGCGAACCACCCGTGCCACACGATCCAAAGTGTAAACGGCGGCACTGATACCAATGGCCCGTAACCACTTTGCGGCATCCATAATATCCACATCGTCTGGCACCCGCTACAGAGTGCAGATAACAGCCCGTATCGCCAGCCTCATGCAAGCGTTATTAACATGGGAAATATGAGGCCGAGAAGAAAACTCATGCGATAAGTGCCGTAAAAGACAAAATCCACCGGATAAAAGTTTACGGCAAACCCCAATAACCCAAAGATAATCGAGATAGTGATTTTGTATGCAGCCCTACTTTCAGTACTTGTTCCTGGATGCTCGGATTCTTCATTAGCCCATTTCCGTAAACTTAAGCCAAATAGCTACAGAGCATATAGTTTTTAGTGAAGGTGTAAATACCACTTTTTCATGTATAGTTATTAATATATAACAACTGTGCCTATCGTGACTTTCGGTGGCGGGATAGCCTTTTTAGTGTCACAAAAGTGTGTGTGGAATTATCAGACTCTGCGATTAATTGATGCACGTTTGATAAGGCTGAGTCCTACCTGTGACCTACCGTGGACTACGCATTTCACCTAAAAGCGATATTTATATAACGTAGAGTTGAAACAAGACATTATGG
>DAOUUS010000179.1 GCA_030668065.1 Candidatus Methanophagales archaeon | reverse complement strand
GATTTAACGCCTGTGATAGAGCGAAGTGAACTGGTTTTTATCAGCGTTGACGAGTTAAAATCGCTGGTAAAAGGCGCGGACTATGAAAAAGGTGCGGGGGTCCTCATAGACCTAGGTGCTAAGGTTGTTTGCGTGACGCTGGGCGAGAAAGGCAGTTATGTTACTAACGCTGCGGAAGAATCGCATTTTATAGCGGCATATCCTACTGATGTTGTTGACACTACCGGTGCCGGTGACTCATTCGCAGCAGGATTCTTGTTCGGGTTGTTGCATGAAAAAGGGATATATGAATGCGGCAAAATAGGTAATTTAGTGGCTTCGTTCTGTATCCGCGAATACGGCTGTAGAAAGGGGTTGCCTTATACACTTGCTTTCCCTAAGAAAGTTTGATCAACAACCGTTCTTTAGAAAAGGACAGAAAAAGCAACTGTCCCCATTTTTTACGTTTTTGTTCTTAGCTCCTTAGCCCCTTCCTTCTGCGCATACGGCGTCCAGGCCCATTAGCTTTGGTCTCCATGTCTCACCAGTTTTTCGTATGTCGATGTATTTTATGTCCTTCCAGTCGCCGCAGTCGTTAGTGAAGTCAAATCGCTGCCAGCTCCATGAATAGCACGTTGTACTGCCAATCTGCGTCCATTTATCACCGTCAGAAGAAACTCCCACGTCGAAAGTCGGTGCTCGCATTGCAACTCGCCTTACCCAGACGCTGACCTTTTCGCACTCCGGTATTGTTTCATTTAGCGCTATTGCTATTCTAGCCTTCCTGAGCATGAGTGCTCCTCTTCGGTCTGGTTCGCCCAGAACTCTCCATGCCACTCGAACGTTTCTCTTGCTGGAAATGCTAGTTCCATAGCTCTGTATAACGCACGGAGGGCATACCAATTCGTTCTCCAAGCAGTTGTTCGTTTCATTGCTCTCGTCAACTCTGTCTGCATTGTCAGCACAAACCGTGATATTGAGTGTATGGTCGCATGGGCAATCGAAAGGACCGACTGTGCTGTTGTAGCTTGCACCCGGTGCCAATACTGGAACAGGATCTTCCGGGACATTAACGCCGTCAATGGATATGGTTGTGTCGCTTGCACCGGCATTAGCATCTCCGGTGTTCTTCACCGTGTAGGTTACTGTGAAGTTGCCATCCTCAAGCCAGGTCTCGCACTTGTCTGTGATCTCGAGGTCCGGCTTTGCAGGTGGCGGCAGTGCGGGACCTCCGGGATCTACAATCATACCGTTTGCAACTCCATCATCGTCTCCTGTTCCGCCATCGGTTAATTTAATTGTTATCATTTTATCGCCGTCATTGCTGCACACAGGTATTTGATACCACCCTTCTGGTGTTTGATATTTCCAGTATTGAGTGGTTGTTGACATCTCCGAAGGAAGTGCAATAGTAACGTTTACCGTTTGTCCTGTTGTTAATCCTGTTATAGTGAACGAGAAGAAGCCATGCGGGAATTGACGATTTGGTTTTCCTTCTGAAGGTAAAGAGGATTCGTTAACCGCAGAAACATGACTAAAGTAACCTCTATTAGTGGAAAGGGTGGCTGAGCCTGTGCCAGTTGCAGTTTCTAGTGACATCTTCGTATTAGTCCATAAGCTTTCGGTCATAAACGGATAAAAATCAGAATCCTCTGCGGGATGCGATATGTTTGTATCGCCTATGCCATCGCCAGCTATGGCGTGTTTTCTGGTCCCGGTGCCGTCATCAAGACCGGTGTAGTCAGACCAGTAGTTGCCTTCGAGAAGAGCAGGGTGGTGCCAGTCATTATTTGCGGGATTATTGTCGTTTGCGTTATTGGTGTTGTTTACAAGGTTATTGTGGAAAATTAGGTTGCTGCTCGAATCCTTTAAGTAGATGCCATAGTTGTTGTTCGAGTTGACGGTGTTATTTGTGATTGTGTTGTTGTTGGATGCTGATTCGGAAATGATGCCTTCATCGTTGTTCGAAATGGTGTTGTTGATGATGATATTGTTAGATGAAGTTATAATCAAAAGGATACCTCTACCATTATTCGAAATAGTATTTCCAAGGATATTATTGTTGCTTGACAGATCGTTAGCAGACAAATCGAACGAGAAAATACCATCTCCATTGTGGGATATGTTATTGCTAATGATGGTGTTATTGGACGAAGAATCTAAACCGATGCCAACTACGTTGTTCAAGATGATGCTGTTAGTAAGTGTGGTGTTAGATGAAAAGTACAAGTGTATGCCAACATAGTTATTTGAGTTTGCGGTGTTGTTCTCAAGCGTGTTGTTGCTCGACTGCCACAGGCTGATGCCGTAGTTGTTCAAATTAGCGGTGTTACCAGAAATGTTGCAGTGATCGGCGCTGCCAAGATATATTCCAGCTTTCAAATCTCCAGTTGCACTTTCAACCGTGAACCCGCTTATGGTCACAGAATCTGCGGTCACCTCAAAGACATGGTCAGTTGGATTCGCCGCCTGAACAATCGTATCCGTTGGATTTCCAGAAATTGATCTAATGGTTAGCTGCTTATTCACATTCACGTTTTCGTTATATGTTCCTGGGTCAACGGTAATCGTATGACCGTCTTGCGTATCGGAATCATCTATCGCATCCTGAATCATTGCAAAGTCTTCTCCTGTGACGATGTTGTGAACTGGTAAAGTTGTAGTTGTTACCGTGATAATTTCCGTATTGTTGACCACACTAAGCCCGGATGTTGTGTTTGTCCCGGTAACATTCACGGTGTAATCACCTGCAGGAACAACAGTACCATCCGCTACGTATGTAGCATCCCATAGTTTTGGCGCTGGATTTTTGGCATTGCCAATCCATTCGTATATAGTGCAAGTAGCGTTTTCTATTGCTATCTTGTATGATACCCTCTCTGAAAAAGCCACATCTATCTCAGTTGTCTGTGGTGCTGTGATAGTTCGGTTGCTTATGGTATAAACAACAAGCGCTGGAGCGGTGACTCCGGGTGGAAAATCAAAGTTAAAAATCCCACCATTATTTATCTCTTCTGAAGTTACGGTATGCTCAGTAGTATATAACGGGTTTCCATCCGGCGATGAGACATCGAACCGTAACGTCTCACGCTCATTCAGGTCAGTCCCAGCGGCAAGTATGAGGCAATAGTGGTTAGAACTTGTGTGGCTATTAGCCTGCCACTCGATACTCGTATTCGAATTTGTTACATTAACCACGGGATTGTTGCATGCAGAGCCATTTTCGTAAAAACCGTATCCATTAATCATGAACGGAGTTGGTGGCACCGCCGCAGCCGCTACAAGCGCGCACATCGCTACTATCAAGGCTAAGATAGCCAATCCTTTCAGTTTCATATTCTTCTTATCACCTTCGCGTCTTTACCCTCGCTTTCCCTCCCCCTTTTATCATCCCTCTGATTCTAACCGCTTACGACACACCGTTAACTGATTTCATGCTTTTTGATTTGTTCCCCATCTCTCGTATCTTACCCCGTATCTTACTCCTTGAGGTATTACAACAAAAATATTCTTTGTCGTTATTGACAAAATCATTTTCGATTTTTTCGATAAAATAATATGAATATCAAATATTATAGTCATTGATGTGAGCAAATCATCTTCTTTTGAGAGAAAAAGGTTTAGCAACAACCTTTCACTGGAAAAGAACGCTTGACAAAATAACTGTGAATGGTTTTTCTTTTAGCACAGGTTTTCTTTTGTGAAAAGAAAAAGTGTATAAACATTCATCAACGTCCCCACATATTTATCCCCTTCGCCGAAAGAATTCAATTCTGTTTCCAGCCACTCGAGGTCAACCACCTGGAAATTGCTAACCGCGTGAATTCTTTGGAAGCCTTCTAAGGCCAATTCAGCTACAATAACCTTCTCGCTTGCTACACGACATGCTTCCTGGATGAACCTCCTTCTTTTCTCTATTTCGATATGATGCAAAACGCCATAACTGATTACAACCTCAAAGCACCCGTTCGGATACGGTAGTGAAGTCGCATCTACTTTATCAAATCTGATTCTACCTGCCACCCCTTCATTCGCTGCATCTCTCTTTGCATCACTCAGAGCACCTTCTGAGATGTCTATATTTGTGACCGTGCAATTGAA
The DNA here is from genome assembly GCA_030668065.1 of Candidatus Methanophagales archaeon. Lineage (GTDB taxonomy): Archaea > Halobacteriota > Syntropharchaeia > Alkanophagales > Methanospirareceae > QENJ01. The sequence goes on along the minus strand of DAOUUS010000179.1, from coordinate 144 downwards.
ATCCCGCGCAGCAATAATCGCAAGCGGTCCAGCACCGATGTCAAGCAATAACTTATCTTTCACTGCCCATCGCTTTAAAATCTCCGCTCTTTCTATCAGACCTTCGGAATCTTCTTTCAGTTTTTCGTATTGCATTTTTGGTTC
>DAOUUS010000096.1 GCA_030668065.1 Candidatus Methanophagales archaeon | reverse complement strand
CTATTCGCTATTCAACGAGTTTTGCAAGTACGAGCAGAAGAACAAAAGATGTCGCTATTTCATGAAACAGGACGAAGATGCGATACGGGGTATAAAAGAGGAGATAATGCACGTGGAAGAGTTATGTGGCTGGTGCACCACTCGCGGGATATGCCCATATAAAGCGGCTTTGGAGGCAAGTAAAAGTGCGGATGTGCTCGTTTGTGACTACAATTATCTATTTTCGCACGACATTGCCGAACGGGTATTGGAAAAGACAGAAACGGGCTTGGAAGATATTATTGTAATCGTGGACGAAGCCCATAACCTCCCTGACCGTATAAGAAACAATCTCAGCAGTGAGTTGCGTATGAAGGTAATATCAGAAACAGCAAGAGGGATTCGGACCACGAACCGGGAGATGTATGATAACCTCCTGCAGTTAGAAATGATGTTTAAACGATTGACCCGGGACGCGGTGAAGCAGAATAAGCCCGAGATACGCGTGGCGCGTGATTTTCTGCTGGATGAGTTGGAAACTGTGTTGAGGCGGCGAATAGATGCGATGAGTTATGCCGAGTTCGTAGACTCGCTCAGACACATAGCCGAGGGTTTTGATAGTGGCACAAAAAACACAAAGAATACAAAATATCGAGCGGAGAAAGAGACGTTGCAGAGGAATATCCTCACTATGGCTGATTTCTTCGATAGCTGGCAGACAGAAGAGAAATGTTTGCGGATTTTTTCTATCTCGCAGCAGGATAATCCTACCCTTTTCTTCAAACTGCTTGACCCTTCGGTAGTAAGCGAACCGATATTCGCAAAGGCACATGCAACCATTCTGATGAGCGGCACGTTATGCCCCACCGAGATGTACGCCGATATTTTAGGCGCAGCACCTGATAGACTAAAAGGAAAAGAGATAGTTTTGAATGAGTACAGTTCGCCATTTCCAGAGGAGAACCGGTTGATTGTCGTTACAAAAGGGCTCACGACGAAATACACGAAAAGGGGAGAAGAGATGTACCAAAATATAGCTAATAAAATAGACGAAGTGGCTAAATATGTGATAGGCGGTATGGCCGTCTTTTTCCCGTCTTATGCGCTACTAAAAAACATTTCCGCGTATTTGCCGGATGACGTACGAAGAAGAGCGATAGTAGAGAAGCGAGAGATGAACAAGGACGAGAAAAACCGATTGTACGAGATGTTACGGGATGATTTCTCTAAGGTACTGCTTGCCGTGCAGGGCGGGTCGTTCTCGGAGGGTATGGATTACGAATCCAATACGTTAAAGGCGATTATCGTGGTTGGGTTGCCGTTGAGCCCACCAACGCTGGAAGTAAAAACGATAGAAGGCTATTACATAGGTAAATACGGAACGGAAAAAGGACGGCATTACGGTTATTTCTACCCTGCGATTACAAAGGTGCTGCAAGCGGCAGGTCGAGGCATAAGAAGCGAGCACGATCGCTGTATCATCGTTCTGATGGATTATCGGTTCGCACAGTATCCATATAAAAACTGCCTGCCTCCGGACTACGATATGACGTTTACGGATAAAGCGGAAGACCTTTGCAAAGAGTTCTTCAAGTGGTGAGAAAACAACCGGGAAATGAAGAACTAGAAATCGTCCTCAAGTCCTTCTAGTTCATCGCTGAATTGTTCTTTTACTTCCTCTTCGAGGTTACCGCCTGCACTTACACCTAAAGCAATATCTAATAGCTCTTTTACATAATTCCACTTCTCTTGTGCTCTTCCTTGGTCATCGGGGAACGTATAGGTCTTTCTCGCCCATTGGCTATCAATTATCTTTTCGCCGTCCATCTTTTGCACCCAGTGAGTCTCGACAGATATAAATTTGCCATAGTCTCCCTCTTTGAGGAAACCCCTCAATACTTGCCTTGGTGTACCATCCTCATTTTTCATTATCACTCTATATCCAACATCCTTCACTATTTTTATATTTGGTTTTGGTCTTTCTTCGCTCATGGTTACTCATTCACCTATACTCTATATTTAATTTTCTGGCACTATATAAATCAAGAGCTTCACCTCAATTTATGGTGAAGCGAACAGACAATAAGAGCTGTCTTATGAATAGCGGAATACTATTCGGCTTCAACACGAAACAGCTTGATGGCAGGTATCCAATTGTCATATCTTTTACCATTCGCATCTATGAACTCTGAACAGGTTATGACACCACAAGGCGTTGAGAGCTCACCTGTATGATGAATTTGCGGATAGGCACCGGTCTTTATAGTGTAGTAGTAAGTTTCTCCTTCGAGAAGTGTGAAAGAAGAAGTATCAAATGAGATATTGTGCCAATCCTCTTTGTAGCCGTGCCAATTTGCAATCGCATTCCACCTGGTTTCATTCCATATTTTCATGTATTCACTGTGCCCACCTGTTCCCGGACATGAATACGTGTAAAGCATGGCCACCTCGATTGTTTGAGTTGGTGTGATTGTGCCCTTATGCGTGCCGGGGATGCTGTGATATGGATTTGCGGGTGCGCCTGTATCGAAAACTGCGCCCTCAGTAGTAAAGCAAAATTCTGAACTCCCCGCCCGATTCCCACTTTGGTCTGTGCTGTACACAACGAAATAATAACTTGTACCGGGTAACAAATCTGTTAGGCCCATCAGATGAGTCGTTATAAATAGCGGATTCGATTTGCCTTTAGCAGGAACCCCGGATGTTTTGCCGTACATCGTTAGACTATCTGCTATTTCATCGGTATCCCATTTTATCGTTGCCGAATCGGTTGTTATGTCTGTTATAGTTACGTTTGTGATTACTGGTGGAACGGTATCGTTTATGAGTCCTTTTGGATATTCTGTCGGAACACTCCATAAACTATCGCATTTTTCGTCTATCTCGATCTGTGCTGCGCCGGTTCGGTATATGAGGGCAATTGCACTGACTGCTTCTCCCGTAGTCCAAATTCCGTCACCATGCCCGAGACGGACTGTATGTATCTCATTCAGATTCAGTTGCGTTTGCGTGAGCGTTCCATATTTTGTTACCACCCCGTCTCGGCAAGGCCCAAAACTATTAATTGTGTGTTCATCAATACTCAGGCTTGAGCTATTACTGCTATTTGCAGCAAAGTGTGACCATGACCGCTCACCGACCAAAAGGTCACCTGGTAGCTTTATCTTGAATGTTTCTACCCTTTCTCCCCCCACCCGCTGAGCACCCGTAACAAACATCATCCAATTTGCATTCGGTGCCCGAAAATCATGGTATTTCGTTTGTGTCCAGATCAACGTGACATTAACACCGTCACACATCTTTAATATTGCATCTTCAAGTTTTGTGCTGGTTATATCCCTTGGTGATGGACACAGGAAATCAAACCAGTCTATTATCTTCGTGATGGGCTCGTCAATCAGGCAATAAGCCGCAATCCAACCATCCTTGTGAACATAGACATGCACATCTTCCGTCTCGGGATAGTCTGGAAGTGCAACTGCTCCAATGATATAGTCTCCTGTTTCATGTTCTATCTTTCTGTACACCTCTTTTGCCATTGTCAAATTAATTTCTTGCTGTACAGTTGTATAAAAAGATATTCCCGCTTCTTCTTCGAGGATTTGTGTTCCTTCTCGCGTGGCTGCACCACTATTGCTACTACCACCACCGCTTCTCGCGCTTGCAATGGAGACAAAAGATGGCACATCAAGCGAGATACTACCTTTTCCGCCACCGTCTTCTGTTCCTTTAGTATCAACCACCACGCTGCTTGCAACCATCACCAGGACGATTGAGACCATCAATACTTTCAATCCAAATTGGGTTCCCATTTTTATTCCCTTTTTCCTTTGAGACACAACTTCTAAGTTTGAATCAAGCCTTTATATCTTTTTCGGTTTCTGTCAGCAACGATTTTCACGAACACAAACCGCAATATTTATATCTAATCCGCTTACTACATTTGCAACAGGAGCAAAGTAAATCTAAATCAGTTACAAAAAGCAAAAAAGCAAAAAATGAAGATATGCGTAATCTCGGATACACATGCTGAAGATTTAGGCGGTTTGCCCGAGCGTATTTTAGAGGCCCTAAACGAAGTAGATTTGATAATTCATGCAGGCGACTACACGGACATAAAAATGCTTGACCAACTGCGGGACATAGGCAATTTCAAAGGTGTTCATGGTAACATGGACTCAAAAGAAATCAAAGACGAACTCCCCGCGAAAGATATTCTTGAACTCGAAGGGTTCCGAATAGGCATTACCCATCCTTCGGAAGGGGGTAGTCCTGTCGGAGTGGAGAAGCGCGTGGAAACAAAACTCGGAGTGGATTTAGACATGATTATTTATGGTCACACGCACAAGCCCGTGAATAAAAAAATAGGGGCTCTAATTTACTTCAACCCGGGAAGTGCAGCCGGAGTTTTTCCTGCTAGATACCACACTTACGGCGTTTTGAGGATAGAGGACGAGATAGAAGGGCAGATATTAAAATTATAGGACGTAAAGCGATGGCAACGAAGACAACTTATGAAGAAGTAGGGCTAAAAGCGGGTCTGGAGATACATCAGCAGTTAGACACGCACACGAAACTGTTCTGCAACTGCCCTACGCGGCTGCGTGACAAGAAAGACTCTTCAATCTCGTTTAAGCGCTATTTGAGGGCGACAAAAAGCGAAATGGGTGAAGTGGATGCAGCAGCGCTTGAAGAGGTGAAATATAGGCAGACGTTCTTGTATAAGGGCTACGACAGCACGTGTCTGGTGGAATATGACGAAGAGCCGCCGAGTGAGTTGAACCCGGAAGCGATAGACACCGCGCTGGAAGTTGCACTGCTACTGAAGATGAATCCGCTTGATGCGGTTCATACGATGCGAAAGATCGTGATTGACGGCTCGAACACATGTGGATTCCAGAGAACTGCGTTGGTTGCAACTGATGGTGTACTCCAGACGGATGAGGGGCCTGTCCGAGTGGATTCGCTTTGTCTCGAGGAAGATGCGGCACAGAAGTTAGAACCCGAAGGGGGCGCTGTTGTCTATTCGTTAGACCGATTGGGCATTCCGCTTGTGGAGATCTGCACGGCACCCGATATAAGGTCTGCGGAACAAGCGACTAAAGTGGCAGGGCAGCTCGGGATGATATTACGCTCCACGGGCAAGGTGAAACGCGGTTTAGGCACGATCCGGCAGGACATCAACGTTTCAATAGCAAAAGGTGCTCGTGTAGAGCTAAAAGGCGTTCAGAACCTGAGATTAGTAGGCGAGATAGTGAATAACGAACTGAATCGGCAGTTGAAGCTTATAGAACTAAAAGAAGTGCTGAACACGAGGGGTGCCTGGGTTGAGCATCGAATAGAAGATTTATCGTGCTTTTTTACGAGCACTGCTTCAAAGGTGATAAAAAACGCGGGCGGTCACGTATTTGGGATCTGTCTGCATGGTTTCGCGGGGATACTCGGGACCGAGATACAGCCGGAGCGGCGTTTTGGTAGTGAACTCGCGGATTTTGCTCGGATGTATGGTGCGGGTTTGATGCACACCGATGAACTGCCCGCGTATGGTATAAACGAGCACGAGGTAGAGCATCTGCGACATGTGTTTGACGCTGCGGAAGAGGATTGCGTGGTGATCGTAGCGGCGGTGCGAGAACCTGCGGATAAAGCGTTGAATGCCGTGATGGCAAGGGCACAAGAAGCGATGCAGGGGATACCAAAAGAGACGAGACGGGCGTTACCAAACGGAAGCAGCGCTTATATGCGTCCCCTACCCGGGGCGGCAAGGATGTATCCGGAGACAGACGTGCCACCGGTAGAGATAGAACCGCAAAAGCTGGAGCACATAGAAGCTCACCTTCCCGAGACGTTTGAACATCGAAAAGCACGATATAAAGACAAGTTCCAGTTGAATGACGAGCTTGCGGATAAGATCTCACGAAACGTTAATTTTATGCTCTTCGAGCGCGTAATGGACTCGTATGGGGATGTATCAGCAACGTTAGTTGTCAGAACACTTACCGATATGTTGGTCGAGCTGATGCAGGACGGGGTAGAGGTAGAGAGACTGGCAAATCAGCATTTTATGGATTTGTTCGAGCAACTCGCGGCGAATGCGTTTGGCAAGGAGGCAATACCTGCGATTTTGACGTTTCTGGCGAACACGCCGGATATGAGTGTGGAACAGGCAATAACAGCAATCGGGCTTAATGTGGATACGGACGTAGTAACGCGGCTTATAGTGGCTATAGTAGATACGAAACGTGAGTTCATACGTGATAAAGGTGTAAGGGCCGTGGGACCGCT
>DAOUUS010000136.1 GCA_030668065.1 Candidatus Methanophagales archaeon | reverse complement strand
GTTTTAAATGATGCTCGGGACTCGAATGTGAAGTTGCAACGCAGATGTGAGCGGTTGGAACAGAAAAAAGAAGAGCTGATTTCAGAGCGTGAGACAATAAAAAGCGACAAAATCAGGCTGGTTCATGATTTGGACGACCAAAAGCGATTGAATGACCAGTTAGTAAGAAGGGTAGAGGGGCTGGGTGGCGAAACGACGTTTGAAGATCTTAACGCTATGAAAACCGAAATTGAGTTCTTTAGAGAAGAAATAAAGAGGGTGAACAAGGAAAACACAGAATTGATGAGGCTATACGTATCAGAATCCGATCCCCTGCTGAGTGGTAGGGCAAATACAGGGATGGATGCACAGCTCGCGTGTTCTGGTCGTAATTGTAATCTCTCGGAAGTGGAGACTCAGCTTAATGACGTGAGTGTGGCTTATGTTGGCGGGGTGGAATCACTTGAGTCGAGCTACAAGGATCTGGCACAATCTTTTGGTTGCCCTTTCTGTTACCACGGCGGGCACTGTGAGAGGGGGAAAGGGGAGATCGAAGGCATTGTGGAAAGAAATGATGTGATATTTTGTCCTGTGGACATAAACAGCCATAACGCCTGTCGGATGGTTAAAGAAGCATGCAAACTGCGGAACAAGTCCTGTTATTTCCTGCGTAGTTCTGGTTTGAGTGCGTTTAAGAAGTCTCTGATGACTTTAGCTGTGGAGGGTTAAGGGGCGAAAACTAAAATCATGGTATGCGATTGTGGGTGCGATGGGAAATGCAAAAAGTGCCGCTGCAAGCAAAAGCTGTCCGAAGACGAGGTGGACGAAGGCCAGAATGTAAAAGGGGACTTTTGTCAGAGCTAAGGGCGTATGTTCTCCAACTAAGATCCAGAACTCGGGTTTCGCCGTAAAACCTAACTATATTAGGTTTTTGTAGCCAAAACCGAAACTTATTAGGGCGGGGTTTTTGTATTCCTAACTTTATAATAGTTATAGGAAAAATGAAATTGTTAAACGAAGTAGAACCAGAAGTAAAAGTAGTAGTGAAACAGATAGACGGCGGTTCCGAGGTAAAAGGACACCTGGCGGATTTAGGCATTTCCGAAGGAACGGAGCTTACGGTAGTTGCAACTGAGCCCGTGCATGTACATGCAGGTCCCATTGCGTTAAATGCAGCAGCCGGAAGAGAAGTAGTCTTAGCGCGTGGTTGGGCAGATAAGGTGTATGTGGAGAAAGGAGGAGAAACACTTCCACTTTTAAGATTGGAGAATGGCGATAAGTGCACGGTAAAGACGTTAGAAGGTGGGAAGACTTTTGAAGATAACTTCTCGGAACTCGGCATAGAAAAAGGTGGCGAAGTTGAGTTCGTTCGTCATCTCGCAGATGATACCCTGGTATTCAAAATAAACGACAAGGAGATAAACATGGGCGAAGGTCAGGCATCTAAGGTGCTGATAGAACGTGACGGAGGAGTCCGCCAGATAAATTATCTGGGAGAAGGCGATAAAGCGAAGATAAGTAAGATCATCGGTGGCACCTCGCTTAAGGAAAAATTTGAGCTGCTCGGTATGGTGGAAGGTAAAGAGATAACACTGGTCCGGAAGGAAGCGACAGCGCCAAGTCCAAAAAAAGGGACTTACGTGCTTGCGAAAATAGGTGAGCAGTTGGTAACCATCGGACGCGGTCTCACAGAGAAAGTTCGTGTGGAGTAACAAAAGAAACAACGAACAAGAAACGACAACAGGGATAACAGTAAGGGATAAAAATGGTAGAGAAGCAGTTGAGTGATATGGCAGTAGGCGAGAAAGGTAAAGCCACTCGTATCGAAGGAACTGGTGCGTTACGAAGACGGATGATGGATATGGGCATCGTGCGTGGTGCGGAAATAGAGATGGTACGAGATGCCCCTCTTGGCGATCCTGTGGAGTTCCTATTGAAAGGCTATAACCTGACTTTACGCCGTGAAGAGGCGACGAACGTATGGCTGGAGCTAGAAGGTTGAGAAGCCGGGGTAGAATCTCCGGCAGCGAATTAGTAGAACATCTTGACGAAGATATAGAGCATGTTCATGACGACATAGAGCACGTGATCACGGAACATACAGAATCCGCTGGAAATGAAGTCCGAGAGCATCTGGAAGAAGTGGATGATCACCTGCACGATATGATGGAGCACAGCAAGGACTTGAAGGACGCAATACCTTTAGCCTTTCTTTCCGTAGGCGAAGAAGGTGTGATAGTGGAGATGCAAGGTGGACGAGGGATGTCGCAGCGGCTTTCGGAGATGGGCTTCACTAATTCTACTAGGGTAAGAGTTTTGTCGTCATCTTCACCAGGACCTGTGCTTGTAAGCGTGCGTGATGCCCGAATTGCGATTGGTAGGGGTATAGCAATGAAAATATTGGTACATAAGGGGTAATAAGAGATGTTGAGAGTAGCATTGATTGGCAATCCGAACGTGGGTAAGACCGAACTTTTCAACCAGCTTACCGGGATGAAACAGCACGTGGGTAACTGGCCGGGTGTGACGGTAGAAAAGAAGACCGGAAAATGCACGTATAACGGAGAAACGCTGGAGATCGTTGATTTACCCGGCACTTATAGTCTTACAGCTAACGCGATAGATGAATTGGTGGCAAGGGACTATATAGTAGAGGAGCAGCCTGATGTTGTGATAAACATAGTGAATGCCACGAGTCTGGAACGGAATCTGTATCTAACACTACTTTTGTTGGAGTTAGAGGCGAATGTCGTGGTCGCGTTGAACCAGTGGGACATGGCAAAAACGAGAGGTGTCGAGATAGAGCTAGATAAGCTGTCAGAATTTCTGGGTGTGCCGGTAGTGCCAACAGTTGCACCCACGGGTGAAGGCGTGGACGAGTTGAAAAAGGCGGTACTCACGGCGGCGAAGAATAAAGAAACGAGGCGGAAAGTAGTTATGGGCTATGGTGACGACATAGAATCGTTGATAAAAAAGGTGAGGAACGTGATTTGCAAGGATGAGAGTTTATCGAATAAGTATCCACCGAGATGGCTGGCGATAAAGACGTTAGAGAAGGATGATAAAGTACTGAAATTGATAGATGATAGCCCGCGGAGAGGCGATATATTGGAGGCTGCGAAATAATATGAGTGAAGTGTTGGGTGAAGACCCGGAAGTAATACTTGCAGAGCGGCGATACGATGCAATCGCGCGAATTATGGAATCCGCAGTTAGGAAAGAGGAGGGAAAGTGGACGTTTACGGATATGCTGGACCACGTATTTCTGCACAGAGCGCTTGGAATACCGATTTTTTTGGTTTTGCTCTGGGCGGTTTTTCAGTTCACGTTTGCGTTTTCGGAACCGTTCATGGTGATGGTAGAAGTGTTCTTTGGCTGGCTCGGCGGTTTAGCCGCGGCTGGAATCGCGAACCCGCAATTAGCGTCTTTCGTAGCTGATGGACTATGCGGTGGAGTTGGCTCGGTTTTAGTGTTTGTACCGCCAATTTTTATGCTGTTCCTTGCGCTCGCGATATTAGAGGACAGTGGCTACTTGTCACGGGCTGCGTTTGTGATGGACCGAGTAATGTACAAATTGGGGTTGCACGGCCGCTCGTTTATACCGATGATAAGCGGTTTTGGCTGTAATATTCCTGCGATCATGGCGACTCGCAGCATAGAAAGTGAGAAGGACCGGATGATTACAATACTTGTGAACCCGTTAATCAGTTGTGGCGCACGGCTACCGGTATATGTGCTGATTGGAGGTGCACTATTTGGTGCAGCAGCAGGGACTGCCGTATTCTCAATGTATGTGCTTGGTATCGCACTGGCGATATTAATGGCGCTGATATTCCGAAAGACGTTATTCAAAGGCAAACCTGCACCCTTTGTGCTTGAGTTGCCTCATTACATGGTGCCGAAAGCGAAGACCGCGATTCTGCACATGTGGGAACGAGGCAAACTGTTCTTGATAAGAGCAGGGACGATCATATTCGTGGTAGTAGTACTGCTCTGGTTCCTTTCGGTATATCCATGGGCAGCAACAAACGGCGGCGAGATTATAGAGAACTCGTACGTGGCCGGACTTGGTAAGGCGATCCAACCGATATTCGCACCTTTTGGCTGGGACTGGATGACCACAGTTGCGATTATATTCGGATTCTTAGCGAAGGAAGTAGTAGTAGCCACTTATGCTATGTTGCTTGGAACGGGAGAAGAAGCCGTGGGCGATACACTCGTGAGTATGGGGCTATTCACGCCATTAACGGGATACGCATTCATGGCGTTCGTATTGATCTACGTGCCTTGCGTGGCGACAATCGGTGCAATATGGCGAGAGACGAATTCATGGAAGTGGCCAGTGTTTACGATGGTGTACCTGACAGTACTGGCATTTGTCGTTTCCGGGTTGATCATAGGAATAGGGCGCTTGTTAGGGTACACATGAACATAAACGAAACGAGGAGAGAATAGAAAATGACGGATTTTGACATTGGTAAAGGAAAAACGATTGGGATATACGCAGCAGTTATTGGCATTGTGTATCTCGTCTTAGGTGTAATAGAAGTATTTGGTGGAGCAGGAGACGTAATACCCGGTGATCTGTTCGGAGGACTTGCCCTTGTAGTAATAGCAGTGACGTTTTTGTATGGCATAAAAAGTACTTTTGACGGTGACCATAAAGGTTTGTCGTTCCTAATAGGCGGGTTATTCTTATCAGCAGTATTCGGTATTCTGTATTTGCTGTTGATGGGTGCAGATGGGCTGATGTTCTTGCTTGGCGAAGCGGATGAGTTCTCGGTACTTGCGGATTTCAGACCCGCAATCTGGATGTTCATTTTGTCGCTGCCTATGGCCTATCTGGCCCGGGGATTGACGAAGGATGTGACGTGGTGAGGACAAGAGAGAGAGCGAGAGCAGGAAAAATGTATTGAAAAAAAAGGCAGTAAATACGGAGGGGGGCTAGAGTTGCT
>DAOUUS010000245.1 GCA_030668065.1 Candidatus Methanophagales archaeon | reverse complement strand
TCTTCAAAACGAAAAGTACACATCTGCAACCAGATCTGAAAACGTGAAAAGGAACACATAATTAATCTATCTCACGGAACAAGCAATTTCCCTGTTGTACGGTGAGGAGCCATATTCTGTAACATTTCTGAACGGTTTTTATTTCAGAGGAGCCAAAATATCCTTAGAAATAGAATCCCCTTGCACACTCCGGCTTCCTTGCCAGCAGGTCGCGAGTACTAACAATGCCCACGAACACACCATTTTCCACCACGGGTAGTCTCTTTATGCGCTTCTTCGCTAAGAGCTTGCACACTTCGTCTATTGATACTTCCGGCTCGGTGGTAATCACAGGGAATGCCATTATTTCTTTTGATTTTACCTCGCTTGCCTTCCGGTCCTTTAATAATACTTTCAATGCTAAGTCGCGCTCTGTAATAATTCCTACGGGTTCACCTTCTTTTGTTATCGCTACACTTCCTATCCCAAACTCGTCCATATCCTTCACTATTTTCGTGACTGCCGTGTCTTCACCTTCCGTGATGATTGGATGTGTCATTATATCTCTAACTTGCATCTTCCCTTTTTCTCCTCTTTTATCTGTTTTAAATAAAAAATAGGAGACTACCGAACTGACCCCTTGTTTACCTCTACTTGCTAAAGCACGCACTTCGGGATAAAATCTTTTTACATACTCTGACTTCTTTGTCAACATGTTTCTAACACTTACAATACCGATGAGTACATCGTTTTCAACCACCGGTAGCCTTTTCATACCATTCTCTAATAGGAGTTCACATGCTTCTTCAACAGACGTTTCGGGCGCGATAGTAATCAAGGGGGAAGACATTATTTCTTGTGCTTTTACTTCGCTTGCCTTCCTATCCTTTAATAGAACTTTTAATGCCAAGTCGTGCTCTGTAATAATCCCTGCGGGTTTACCCTCTTTTGTTATAACTACACACCCTATCCTCAGTTCTGCCATATCCTTCGCTATCTTAGTGACCAAAGCCGTTTCATCTTCAGCGATGATTGGACGTGTCATTATCTCTCTAACTTGCATCAAATCCACGCGCTTATGCGGATATTCCGTGCCCTCCAGAGGCTCTACCCCATCACACACATAGAGAGCGAATTCCTGAAATATAGTCGTTCTCTTATGTCCGGTTTCAAAAAACTCCTCATCTGCCGCGAGGTCAAAATCAAGTTCATAATTCCCAGGACCCGGCGGTATGAACTCTAATATTGCCACGTTACCCTTGTGAGTTGCCGTGTATTTCCCCAAATATTGCTTACCTGTATAAGCTGTCGTGAAAAGCGAATTGAATTCCATAAATGATCTATCCTCTCGAAATAAGCAATTTTTCTGTTGATCGGTGATTGATAACCTGTATTTGTTGAATTGAACGCCAAGAGCTTGCTCATAATCGTACCACTTTACCGTTTCACTAAACCTGAAGATGAGCCCTATTCTGCACCATTTATGTGGGGTTGTTATCCCAAAAGAGCCGGAAATCTTTAGCCGTCCATTCTTTTTTTTATTTTTACTACCTTCAAACCTCGCCACTTCACTTCCCGAGGCTGTTTCCCTCTTAGGTTTCAAAAAGCCCATAGTTTTCTCTATCCCCTATAGGTTGTTAGCTTTTATGATTGAATAGCTAAACAGTATAAGTGTTTATCCACCCTAAGTTATATAGCATTTTAATGTAGTAAAAAATCGAAACATTTATATGGCATAAATATCAGGATTAACTAACGGGGACGTTATTACTACTGTGATAACAGGAGAAGCCGAAGACAATGTCTCAAAAAGGGGAGTATAGAAAAGGAGAAAAGGATGGTAAGTAAATTTGTAGGTGCGCTGAAATGTTTTTTTAAACGCCCCGCCGACTCGATGAGGATCATGATGAGTATGGATACTCGTGATCCGCGAGCAGTAGAAGCGATAAAAGCGCATTGCCCTGAGATAGACGTGGAGAGTGTAGGTTTTTATGCCGGTATATTCTTAGCGGTTGTTTTCCTTGTTTTTTGCATGCTGGCGTACGTGATGTCGCTGTTTTATGGTGCAGGTGGCATATAAAGGTTTTAGAGGAGTATGATTACCGGAACTCTTGATTATATCGTGCCCTTCCGACTAAATAAGTTCGAGATCTATGTTTGTATAACCTAAGTGCAATATTATGGTTTACTCTTTTCGTGCTGGTACGGTATAATCCTCATATGCCGTTACTAAATACTTCGCTAATAGTATTGATGTGCAATAAAAAAGCACTAACATAACAAATCTTACATCCCGGAAGGCCAATTCCAACGGCTGCGATACGTACGTTTCCTCCACTTCACCCATAATCGTGCATAAAAGTCCATACCACCTCAGCCCATAATAAAACACAGCATAGATGTTTATCGCGCATAGACCAAAGGCTACATGCTGGATGACCCGGGTCAAATCCTGCTTGTGTTTCACCTTCACGGACAAAGCACAGAGGTATCCGAAGAGGAACCAGCCGATTATGATTAGCGAAATACCCGAGAGTGTACTTTCCCAGAATGTAATATTGTTGTCCAGGGTTATAGCCATCCGCCACGAAATCGCCGCTGCTGTTATCACCACTAAAGTTAGTGCATGTGTCATCAGTCTGAATATGGTTTCTTTTATGCTCTTAGCACGTTGCTTTGGTCTTTCTTTGATTAGCAGTCTGTATTTTTCGTCCATCCCTTTTAAATACCGAACCGAGCCAAGTAATATGCAATAATACACTACGAAGATGACATATCTCAAATCACGATAAATGAAATCCTTAGGCACGGAAACTTCTACATGCAGTAATCCCGACCATCT